>DATCXE010000036.1:0-6187 GCA_036565985.1 Bradyrhizobium sp. | reverse complement strand
TTACGTTTCGTTCGCCTGCCGCTGGGTGCCCTATGGCGCGGCGGAACGGCCGCTGCGCACGCTCTACTGAGCGCGTTCGTCCTCACCATAATTCTTCAACGCAACTCTGCGGGAGCGCGGGCATGACGCGACAGCTTCTGTCATTTGGTTCGGCGCTTGCGCTCCTGGCGCTGTTGCCGGCCGGCGCCGCCGGGGCGGTTGAACTGCCGGTGCGCAAGGCGGGCCTCTGGGAGATGAAGGTGCTGCGCGCAGGATCGCCGTCGCCCGAAATGACGATGCAGCAGTGCACCGACGAGACCACCGACAAGGACATGGCGACCGCGATGTCGCCGATGGGCAAGGAGATGTGCTCGAAGCAGGACATCCAGAAGACCGCGACCGGCTATGTCAGCGATTCCATCTGCGGCATCGCCGGTGTGACGATCGCCTCGCACGCGGAAATCACCGGCGACTTCAATTCCGCCTACACCGTGAAGTCGACCGTGCGGAGCGAACGGGGCCCCGCCGGCGGCATGACGACGATCGAGGCGAAGTGGCTCGGCGCCTGCAAGGCCGATCAGAAGCCCGGCGACATCGTGATGCCCGGCGGCATGAAGATGAACATCAAGGACATGGAAAAGCTGAAGAACCTGGTCCCGAAGCAGAAGTAGCGGCGCTCGCCGATTGCTACGGGCCACATGGTTCGAGACGCGCGGTGTCGCCGCGCTCCTCACCATGAGGTCCTCATCCTGAGGAGGCGCGAAGCGCCGTCTCGAAGGATGGCCGCGACGACGGTATCATCACGCGTTACACCGGCACTCTTACCGCCGCACGCAAGCCGCCCATCGGGCTGTCGCCCAGCGTGATGTCGCCGCCGTGCGAGCGGGCGATGTCGCGGGCGATGGCGAGGCCGAGGCCGGTGCCGCCTTCGTCCTGGTTGCGGGAATCGTCGAGACGCAGGAACGGCTTGAACACTTCCTCGCGCATGTTGGCAGGAATTCCCGGCCCGTCGTCGTCGATCGTCACCGTCAGATAGCGATGATCGCGATGGCCGGTGATCGAAATCGTGTCGGCGTATCGCGCCGCGTTGGAGACGAGGTTGCCGAGGCAGCGCTTGAACGCCGCCGGCTTCACCGTCACCACCGGCAGGCCGTGGAACGTCACCGTCGCGGTGTGACCATTGCGCTCGGCGTCGCTGCGCAACTCCTCGAGCGCCATCGCCATGTCGGTCGGCTGTGCAACCTCGCCGCTGTCGCCGCGCGCAAAGGAGAGATAGGCCTCCAGCATGCCGGCCATTTCGTCGACATCCTTGCGCATGCCGTCGACTTCCGGACTGTCGCCGATCAATGCGAGTTCGAGCTTAAAGCGGGTCAGGATGGTGCGCAGGTCGTGGCTGACGCCGGCCAGCATCGCGGTGCGCTGCTCGATCGAGCGCTCGACGCGCGCCTTCATTTCCAGGAACGCCTGCGCCGCCTGCCGCACTTCCCGTGCGCCGCGGGGACGGAAGTTTGGCGCCTCGCGCCCTTTGCCAAAGCTTTCCGCCGCCTCGGCCAGCCGCAGGATCGGCCTGATCTGGTTGCGCAGGAACAAGACCGCCACGATCAACAGGATCGAGGAGGTGCCCAGCATCCAGAAGATGAAGATCTCCGAATTCGAGGCGTAGGCGGCGCTGCGCTGCGCGAACACCCGCATCACGGAATCGTCGAGCTGGATGCGGATTTCGACCAGGTTGGATTTGCCGACGGTGTCGATCCAGAACGGCCTGCCGATCTGGCGCAGACTCTTCGAGAGCGTCTGGTCGAGCAGCGAGAAGAACGGTTTGGGGCCCGGTGGCGGCATGTCGCCGACCGGGAGAAAATCGACCACGAGTTGCAACCGCTGACCGATGCGGCGCAACTGCGCGCGGTCCTTGTCCTGCGGAAATGCCTTGTAGACGTCGATCAGACCGGCGATGTCCTGCACCACGGCTGCGGAGAGGCGCCGCGTCACCGTGTTCCAGTGCCGCTCCAGGAACACGAACGCCACGACCGTTTGCAGGATCACCATCGGCACGATCATGATCAGCAGCGCGCGGGCATAGAGGCCGGTCGGCATCCAGCTCTTGAACGCATTGCCCATCCAGCCATTGGCCCTGGAGACGCGTTGCGACGCATTGCGAATGAGCGTCAGGCCGGTGTCGAGCGTGCTCATCAATTGGCTCAGGGCGACGCAACCAGGCGGTAGCCGATGCCGCGCACCGCCTGCAGGAACAGCGGATTGGCCGGATCGCGCTCGATCTTGCGCCGCAGGCGGTTGATCTGCACGTCGACCGCGCGCTCGTTCACCGTGCCGCCGCCGGTCAGCGCCGCGCGCGGTACGGTTTCGCCCGGGTTGGCGGCGAGAATGCGCAGCATCTCGCGCTCGCGGTCGGTCAGGTGAATGATCTCGTCGCCCTGGCGCAGTTCGCCGCGGTCGAGATGATAGACGTAAGGTCCGAACGCGATCTGCTCCAGCGTTTCCACCGGTGGCGGCGCGGTGCGCTTGAGGATGTTGCCGATCCTCAGGATCAGCTCGCGCGGCTCGAACGGTTTGGCGACGTAGTCGTCGGCGCCGATCTGCAGGCCCTCGATGCGGGCCTCCGCTTCATGGCGCGCCGTCAGCATGATGATCGGCACCGAGGAGGAGGTGCGAATGAAGCGCGCCAGGTCGAAGCCGCTTTCGCCGGGCATCATGACATCGAGGATCAGGAGATCGAAATGCAGGCCGAGCAGCTTGGCGCGGGCGTCGTCGGCGCTCGATGCAGTCGTGACCCGATAACCCTCACTGCACAGAAACCGCGACAGCAGGTCACGGATGCGGCGGTCGTCGTCGACGAGCAACAGATGCGGGGCATCGTCTGCCGGCTCCAGCGGAGTCTGCGCGGTCGCTGCAGCGATGGTTGCTCCTTGCGGCACGATCACTCCCTTGGTTTCTTGCTGCCTGTCCCGAATATCGCTTCCAGCACCTTGTCGGGATCGTCGCGATCGATCATCGCGCGCAGGAACTGGTTGATCGCCGCGACGCCATCGGGACTTATTTCCCGGAGCGCACGGGTGATGCGATCAGTCTGCAGCCCGGCGAGCTTCGCCACCAGCGCTTCACCCTTGGGGGTGGCGTAAAGAAGGCGCTGCCGGCGGTCGTTGTTGCCGGTCTTCTGGATGATGTAGCCCTCGTCCAGCAACTGCTTGAGCACGCGCCCGAGCGACTGCTTGGTGATGCGCAAGACGTCGAGCAGGTCGGCGACCTTGAGGCCGGGATAGCGGTAGACGAAATGCATCACCCGGTGATGGGCGCGGCCGAACCCGAAAGCCTCGAGTTCATGGTCGGCATCGCCGACGAAGTCGCGGTACGCGAAGAACAGCAATTCGATGATGTCCCAGCGGAATTCACCCGACCGCGCGGCAGGGATCGCTGTCTCGGCTCCCTTCGAATCGGGGTCGGCAGCGGACCTTGAGAAATTTATGTCAGTCATGTTGACATATCTTGGGTTCAATGTTACAAAACTGCCAGCCACGGCGAAATTTTAAGTCGTTTCGATCTTGGCGACGTATCAGGCAGCCGGAAAAGCCAGAGATGGCGGCAACGGCCGCAAATTGGACTACCGTGCGATTGTCGAGCGGCATATCGGCAACCATACTGGACTTCGGCATTCCGCAAAAGCATGTCCTGTGGGGCCTGCCGGCGAGGGAGGCCGGCTGCGAATCAGGCAGCCGGCGCGGAGGGACAGGCCGGCGCCTGAAATTGCGCCGGTTCCGACAGCGGGAAGCAACAAAATGAGTTTGAAGTTCGATATCCAGCCTGCGGCCAAACCGACATCCGAGCAGGACCGCTCGGCACGGCTCGTGGACCCGGGCTTCGGCCGGATTTTCACCGATCACATGGCCATTGTCCGCTACAATCAGGCGAAGGGCTGGCACGACGCGCGCGTCGAATCCCGCGCGAATTTCCCGCTCGATCCGGCCACCGCCGTCCTGCACTACGCACAGGAGATTTTCGAAGGCCTCAAGGCCTACAAGCGCGACAACGGCGTCAACCTGTTTCGCCCCGACGCCAATGCAAGGCGCTTCAAGAACTCGGCGGACCGCATGGCCATGGCGCCGTTGCCCGAATCTTTGTTCATCGAAGCGGTGGAGCAACTCGTGCGCATCGACAGCGCCTGGATTCCGGGCGGCGAGGGCAGCCTTTATTTGCGGCCCTTCATGATCGCGAGCGAGGTCTTCCTCGGCGTCAAGCCGTCGTCCGAATATATCTTCGCCGTCATCGCCTCGCCGGTCGGCTCGTACTTCAAGGGCGGACCTGCGCCGGTGTCGATCTGGGTGTCGGAGAACTATACCCGCGCCGCGATCGGCGGCACCGGCGCCGTCAAGTGCGGCGGCAATTACGCAGCCAGCCTGCGCGCGCAGGCCGAAGCCATCGAGCACGGCTGCGATCAGGTCGTCTTCCTCGATGCGGTCGAGCGCCGCTATGTCGAGGAACTCGGCGGCATGAACGTGTTCTTCGTGTTCGAGGACGGTTCGCTCTCGACGCCGCCGCTCGGCACGATCCTGCCGGGCATCACCCGCGATTCGATCATCGCGCTCGCAAAGGATGCCGGCACGCCGGTGCGCGAGGAGGCCTACACGATCGACCAGTGGCGCGCGGACGCCGCCAGCGGCAAGCTGAAGGAGGCCTTCGCCTGCGGTACAGCAGCCGTGATCTCGCCGATCGGCAAGGTCTGCTCGACGAGCGGCGATTTTCTCATCAGCGGCGGCGCGGCCGGTCCCGTTGCCATGGGGCTCCGCAAGAAGCTGGTCGACATCCAGTACGGTCGCGCCCCCGATCCGCACGACTGGATCCGGAAGGTCATGTGAAGGGCGGTGTAAGGCGGGCGCGCTGTCTCGCTCCCTCGCCCCGCCCTTCGCGGGGAGAGGGTGGGGTGAAGGGCTCTTCTCTCAGCGACCACTGAATTCGCGACGGGCATCATGCCATGCCCCTCACCCGAAATTCGCTCTCGCGAATTTCGACCTCTCCCCGCTGAAGGGCGGGAGAGGTTGAGCAAGCCCAGAGCTTGCCGCCAAAGGCATGCGCTGGTACCAACGCCGCCCAAGCGTTGTGAACCAAAATGGCCGAAAAACCCAAAAAACCCCAGAAACTGAAGGCGCGGTTGCCGCGCGGGCTCGAAGATCGCGGCCCGGCCGCGATTGCGGCCACGCGCCGGATGGTCGAGAAAATCCGCGAGGTCTACGAGCGCTACGGTTTCGAGCCGGTCGAAACACCGGCGATGGAGTTCACCGACGCGCTCGGCAAATTCCTGCCCGATCAGGACCGGCCGAACGAGGGCGTGTTCTCGTTCCAGGACGACGACGAGCAGTGGATCTCGCTGCGCTATGATTTGACCGCGCCGCTGGCGCGCTACGTCGCGGAAAATTTCGACGCGCTGCCGAAGCCGTATCGCAGCTATCGCGCCGGTTACGTCTACCGCAACGAAAAGCCCGGTCCCGGCCGCTTCCGCCAGTTCATGCAGTTCGATGCCGACACCGTGGGCTCCGCGTCGCCCGCGGCCGACGCCGAGATGTGCATGATGGCGGCGGACACGATGGAAGCGCTCGGCATTCCCCGCGGCAGCTATCTCGTGAAGGTGAACAACCGCAAGGTGCTTGATGGTGTGATGGAGAGCATCGGGCTCGGCGGTGAGGAGAATGCGGGCCAGCGGCTGACGGTGCTACGGGCTATCGACAAGTTGGATAAGTTTCCCGTCGAGGAAATCGAAAAGTTGTTAGGCCCCGGCAGGTGGGATGGAGGAGAAGAAGGAAAAGGCGATTTCACCAAGGGCGCCGGACTCAACGCTGTTGGAATATCGCGCGTAATTAATTTTACGGGTTTCAAGGGCGAACCGTCCGGATCGAAAAGTGAAGTGGGTTCGAATGCTGTGACGATTGCGAATTTCCAAAGCGTTGTTGAGAACAATGCCCTTGGAAAAGAAGGGGTCGCAGAACTTGCGACGATAAAGGAGCTAGTTGCGGCAGCAGGGTACGATGAGAGTCGAATCGTCATCGATCCTTCCGTCGTGCGCGGCCTCGAATATTACACCGGTCCCGTCTACGAGGTCGAACTCACGCTCGAAACCCGGGACGAAAAAGGCCGTCCCGTGCGCTTCGGCTCCGTCGGCGGCGGTGGCCGTTATGACGGCCTCGTTTCGCGCTTCCGCGGC
>DATCXE010000032.1:0-10852 GCA_036565985.1 Bradyrhizobium sp. | reverse complement strand
CCGCCATGGCCCTCGTCCCCAAACACCCGAACCACCGCGACGCCTACCAATCCTACGCTGATATCCTCGAAATCTGCCACAAGACCATCGAGGGCCGCCCCGATACCTCGCGACTACATCGCTTTCTTGCGCTTATCGCGGTGTTCTGGATGCGCGGGCGGCCCCTACCACAGATCGTTCAAAACCAGCTGCGCCGAAACCCGGATCGTGACCGCCGCGAAATCATCCGCGACACGCTGGAACTCGTCGAGAAGCGCGTACGATACCAGTGTGTCCGGCTGTTCAGCTGCTACGGCGCAGTGCTTGCCGAAGTGCTTCAAGACGTGAATCTTCCAGATGTCGCCAAGACCCTGCCATCAATTCCTTTGTTCTTGGAGCTTGGGGCATCGGACAAGACGACGCTCAGCCTAATGTCCAACGGGCTGTCCCGCGCTACCGCCACGCGTCTGACGCCTCGCGCCCCGTCGCGCGACTTGGGACCAGAAGACGCGATGGATTGGCTTCGCCAGGCTCCGGTCGAGACCTATCGCCTTCCAGCCCTTCTGCTTGGAGAGGTTTTGGAGATCCGAGGCGATAAAGCTGCGGTGGCGCCAAACAACACTGACCGCTGAGGTGATACTGACAACCCGCGTCAGGCTCCGTCCTCGCGATGCGACCGATAGACCGCCAACATCCGAGTTGGCCCAAACGCGACGACCTGCAACCTCCGCATGAGGTCAGCTCTCTGAACCAAGGCGAAATAGTACGGCCGACGGAGTACGCCGTCCTTATTCTGGGTTGTAGCAGCTTGGCGCGCCCGAAGAGATTCGAACTCCTGACCCCCAGATTCGTAGTCTGGTGCTCTATCCAGCTGAGCTACGGGCGCGTTTTTCGCTTGCACGTTTGGGCTTCACGGCCCGGATGCATCCGACAATGGTTCGGAGGATCGCGAAAGAGCGCTTTAGCTACCCGCTCCGGCTTCGCTTGGCAAGGTCCGGCATGCGGGATCTGGCGTGCGAATCGCGGGCGGTTAATTTGACCTCCCCTCGGCACGAGGGCTGGTACGGCGCCAAAATTCTTTCGGTATTACAATGGATTCCGGGTTCACCGCTTCGCGGCGCCCTCAGATGTGCAATTGCACATTGGGGGAATGACCAAGATAGACCTTACGCCCGCGCCCGCTCGTTGCGGACACTCTGCAGTTCCACCGGGCGGTCGGGAATCGAGAACCGGAACGTGGCGCCGATGGTGCCTTCGACCAGGTGGATGTCGCCGTCATGGGCGCGAACCAGTTCGGCGGCGATGGCAAGCCCCAGCCCGCTGCCGCCGGGGCGGCCGGAGGTCTGGAACGCCTCGAACAGGTGCTCGCGGGCCTTCGCCGGCACGCCCGGTCCGGTGTCGGACACCTCGATGATCGCAACCGAGCCTTCGCGGCGGCCGGTAATGCGAATCTGCAGCGGCGATCCCTCGCCCCTGGGCCGGCTTTCGAGCGCCTGCACCGCGTTGCGCACCAGATTGAGCAGGACGCGGAACAGCTGGTCCGGATCGGCGTCGATCGAGAGCCCGCGCTCGATCGCACTGATCCAGGTGATCGAGGCATCGGCGGCGAGGCCGGCGGATTCGCGCACCTCGGCCACCACGGGTTCGACCAGCATCATGCGGCGGTCGGGGGCGGCTTCCTGGGCGCGGCCATAGGAGAGGGTCGACTGGCAGAAGTCGATGGCGCGCTCGAGCGAGCGCATCAGTTTCGGCGCAAAGCGCTGCACCCGCGGATCCGGCACGCTGGCGAGTTGGTCCGACAGCAATTGCGACGACGCCAGAAGGTTGCGCAAGTCGTGGTTGATCTTCGAGACCGCAAGCCCGAGCGCGGCGAGCCGGCTCTTCTGCGACAGCATCGAGACGAGATCGCGCTGCATGTCGGACAGTTCGCGTTCCGCCACGCCGATCTCATCGCCGCGCTGGCTCGGCACGATGATGCGCGCCGCGCTTTCGGGATTTTCGTGGAAGCCGACGAGGTTGGCGGTCAGCCGCCGCATCGGCCGCACGAACAGGTAATGCAGTGCGAGGTAGACCAGCCCCGCGGTGAGCACCCCGATCAGGAGCGCGACCAGCAGCAGGTTGCGGGAAAACCGGTACATCGCCTGGCGCAGCGGCGCTTCGTCGATCACGACCTCGATGAACTGCGCGCCGCCGGGCGCCGGCCCCACCACGCGGATCGACTGGTTGCCCTGCTCCGCCATGGTCTCGACGGACTGGACAATCGCGGACCACACGGTGAGCGTCCGCATGTCGATGTCATGGTCGATCCTCGCCGGCGGATCGGCACTGGCGAGCAGCCGGCGCTGCTGACCCATCTTGATGGCGACGGCGCGGGCGCCGACGCTCTGCAGGATCTGCCTTGCCAGCGAATCCGGGACCATGCCGAGCGGCGCGGCATCGAGCACCAGCGCCGCGGTGTTGGCCGCGGCGAGGCGGTCGTTGAGGCGGTTCATCCAGAAATTCGCAATCGCAGGCACGTAGATCATCAGCCCGGCGATCATCACGAGCGGAATGGTGAGCAGCAGCAGCTTGCCGGACAGGCCGAGGCGGCGCGGGGCCAGAGGCCGCGGTGCGTCAGGAGTCGGCTGGTCGGTTGCTGACACGAATATCTGCCCTGATGACCTGTCTTTCGGTGCCCGCCCGGCAACAAAGCCGGCCCGGCCCCATGGCGGTACGCTGATTCCAAGGATGCGTTTCGGCCCCCGACCGGTCAAATTACCGATCGCTAATGTCTGCCGGTTCCAATGGTCCTGCGGTCGCCTGTTCGTACGTAAAAACCCCGCGAAAACAGATATATTCGCTCCAATTGCGACGTTTCAAAGATCAACCGTCGCGACAACCCCTGACATTGACGAAAACAGGTCGCTCCCGTATAAGCCGCGCCAATTGTCCGCGATGGCCCGGCTCTTCCCCGGGGGCGGCTCATTTCGGGGCCGTAAATGGCCCGTTTGGGCCGGCCCGCATCATCGGACGCATCTCAATTCAACAGGCAAATTGCCCGGTCAGCGGAGAACTACCCGTGAAGCGGACTTATCAACCCAGCAAACTGGTGCGCAAGCGCCGTCACGGCTTCCGCGCCCGTCTCGCCACGACCGGCGGCCGCAAGGTCCTCGCCGCACGCCGTGCGCGTGGCCGCAAGCGCCTGAGCGCCTGAGCCGGATCCTTCCGGAGATTTCTTTATGGATCGGCTGAGGCAGCGGGCGGACTTTCTCGCCGTTGCCAATGGCGCGCGGACCAATAGCGCTGCCTTCGTGCTGCAGGGCCGCCCGCGCGACGATGACGGCCCGATCCGAATCGGCTTCACCGTTACCAAAAAGAACGGTACCGCAACCGAGCGCAATCGCATCCGACGCAGGCTTCGCGAAGTCGTGAAGCGGCTGGATGTCATACCGATGCGGCCGCACCATGATTATGTGCTGGTCGGCCGGCGGGCCGCGCTCACCCGCGATTTCGCGACCATGCTCGAAGATCTCCGTTCGGCGCTGCATCGGCTCGACCGGCAGCCGGGCAAACCCAAGAATTGAATGGCGAGACCCCAAAACGATGACCGACAATCGCAACACCATCCTCGCCGTCATTCTGTCCGGCCTCGTGCTGATCGCCTGGCAATATTTCTACAACGTGCCGCAGATGGAGCGGCAGCGCGCGCAAACCCAGGCCCAGACCGAACTCGCCAAGCAGTCGCCGCAGGCGACGCCGGGCTCCGCCGCGAGCCCAACGCCGGGCTCGACCCCGTCCGCCACCACGCCAGCCAGCCAGCCGGGCGCGGCAGCACCAATTGTCGGCCGTGACACCGCGATCGCCGCCACGCCCCGCATCAGGATCGAGACGCCGCGGCTTTCCGGCAGCATCGCCCTGAAGGGCGCGCGGATCGACGACCTGCGGCTGGAGAAATTCCGCGATACCGTCGATCCGGCCTCGCCCGCGGTCGTGCTGTTTTCGCCTTCCGGCACGGCCCATCCCTATTATGCGGAATTCGGCTGGGTCGCAGCCGCGGGTTCGACGGCGAAGCTTCCCGACCGCGATACGCCGTGGCAGCAGGAAGGCTCCGGCGCGCTGTCGCCGGGCAGCCCGGTGACGCTGAAATACGACAATGGCGAAGGCCTCACCTTCCGCCGCACCATCGCGATCGACGACCGCTATCTCTTTACCGTCAAGGACGACGTCACCAACGTCGGCAGCGCGCCGGTCACGCTCTATCCGTTCGCCCTGATCTCCCGCCACGGCACGCCCGAAGTCTCGGGCTACTACATCCTGCATGAAGGCCTGATCGGCTATCTCGGCGAGAAGGGCCTGCAGGAGCACGGCTACAAGGCCGTCGCCGAAGCGCCCGTTCTGGGCAATGGCGCGCGCGGCTTCGAGTTCAACGTCACCAATGGCTGGCTTGGCATCACCGACAAGTATTGGGCCGCAGCGCTGTTGCCCGACACGTCGGCACACCTCAAGGCTCGCTTCCTTGCCGAGCCGGGCGCCAAGGTTCGCTACCAGACCGATTACCTGCAGGATCCGCAGACGATCGCGATCGGCGGCACCGGCAGCGCCAATGCGCGGCTGTTCGCCGGTGCCAAGGAAGCCGGCGTCGTCGGCATCAACTTTCCGTTCGCCGGTCTCGGCGGCTACAACAAGCAGCTCGGGCTCAACCATTTCGATCTGTTGATCGACTGGGGCTGGTTCTATTTCATCACCAAGCCGATGTTCCTGGCGCTCGACTACTTCTTCCACCTGTTCGGCAATTTCGGCGTCTCCATCCTGCTGGTGACCGTGCTGATCAAGCTGCTGTTCTTCCCGCTCGCCAACAAGTCCTACGCCTCGATGGCGAAGATGAAGTCGGTGCAGCCGCAACTGGCTGCGCTGAAGGAGCGCTATCCCGACGACCGCCAGAAGCAGCAGCAGGAGATGATGGAGATCTACCGCAAGGAGAAGATCAACCCGATCGCCGGCTGCCTTCCCATCGCGCTGCAGATTCCCGTCTTCTTCTCGCTCTACAAGGTGCTGTTCGTCACCATCGAAATGCGCCACGCGCCGTTCTACGGCTGGATCAAGGATCTCTCGGCGCCCGACCCGACCACGATCTTCAACCTGTTCGGCCTGATTCCGTGGGATCCGATGGTGCTGGGAACCCATGTCGGCCCATACCTGATGCTCGGCGTCTGGCCGATCATCATGGGCATCACGATGTGGTTCCAGATGAAGCTGAACCCGACGCCGCCGGATCCGACCCAGAAGATGATCTTCGACTGGATGCCGCTGATCTTCACCTTCATGCTGGCGGGCTTCCCGGCGGGGCTGGTGATCTACTGGGCCTGGAACAACCTGCTCTCGGTGCTGCAGCAGAGCTACATCATGCACAAGAACGGCGTGAAGGTGGAGCTGTTCGACAATCTCAAGGCGACGTTCGTCAAGAAGGCCGTCGAGAAGACGTAACCAACACTCTCCTCGTCATTGCGAGGAGCGAAGCGACGAAGCAATCCACATTGTCGCCGTGGCAAGATGGATTGCTTCGCTTCGCTCGCAATGACGGCAGGAAAGTACCTTCGCATGACCACCGATATCGATGCGAAGCTGATCGAAGAGGGGCGAAAACTCTTTGCCGGCGACTGGCAGTTCGTCTGGGCTTCGCCCTCGATCGAGACGCTGCCGCCGATGGCGGGCGTCGAGGTGGCGTTCGCCGGCCGCTCCAATGTCGGCAAATCGAGCCTGATCAACGCGCTCACCGGCCGTAACGCGCTGGCGCGAACCTCGCATACGCCGGGCCGCACCCAGGAACTGATCTTCTTCGACGGCCCCGACAAGGCCGGGCTTCGGCTGGTCGACATGCCCGGCTACGGCTACGCCTCGGCGCCGAAGACCCAGGTCGCGTCATGGACCAGACTGATCCACCAGTTCCTGCAGGGCCGCGCCACGCTGGCGCGGGTCTATGTGCTGATCGACGCCCGCCACGGCATCAAGGAGGTCGACCAGGACGTGCTGAAGACGCTGGACAAGTCCGCCGTGAGCTATCAGGTGGTGCTGACCAAGGCGGACCAGGTGAAGAAGACTGAACTGGAGAAGAACATCGCCGAGACCACAGCCGCGCTTGCAAAGCATCCCGCCGCATTTCCGGAGGTGCTGGTGACGTCCTCGCGCTCCGGCGCCGGCATGCCGGAACTACGCGCCGCGATGGTGCGCCTGTTGCACGAGCGCGCCTGATGAGCCGTGCCTGCCGTATCCTGATCGTGCTCGCCGCCATCATGGGCGCCGACGGCGTCATCCTGGCGGCGGCGTCCGCGCACGGGGCCGATGCGTCGCGGCTGGTTTCCGCATCGTCGATGCTGCTGTTTCATGCCAGCGCGGTACTCGGCGCCGTCGCACTGGCCGAGCGCGGCGTGATCCACGTCCGCATCGGGATCGTGGCCGCCTTCGGCTTCGTGATTGCGGCCTCACTGTTCGCCGGCGACCTCACGCTGCGGCAATATGCCGGGCACGGGCTGTTTCCGATGGCCGCGCCGACCGGCGGAACGCTGTTGATTGCGAGCTGGCTGGCGCTGGCCGTGGCCGCCGCCTGGCCGAAGCAGGGGTGAGGCCGGGGCACGAGCCCCTACAATCCCCCGCTTTGCGCCCTGCCCGCCAATCGGATAGAACCCGGCCCGGCATCCGGAATGGCGAGACCCGCTTCATGACAACGCAGAATATCAGCCCCCTCGATCAGGCGCGCATACTGTCCGAGGCGCTGCCGCATATGCAGCAATATGACGAGGAAACCATCGTCATCAAATATGGCGGCCACGCCATGGGCGCCGAGGAAACCGCCAAGGCCTTTGCCCGCGACATCGTGCTGCTGGAGCAGACCGCGATCAATCCTGTCGTGGTGCATGGCGGCGGGCCGCAGATCGCGACCATGCTCAAGCGGCTCGGCATCCAGTCGGAGTTCGCGGCCGGTCTGCGCATCACCGACGCCGCCACCATCGAGATCGTCGAGATGGTGCTGGCCGGCTCCGTCAACAAGCAGCTGGTCGGCTACATCAACGAAGCCGGCGGCAAGGCGGTCGGTCTTTCCGGCAAGGACGGCAACATGGTGAAGGCGTCGAAGACGACGCGCACCATGGTCGACCCGGGTTCGAATATCGAAAAGGCCATCGATCTCGGCTTCGTCGGCGATCCCGACAAGGTGGACCTGACGCTGCTGAACCAGCTGATCGGCTACGAGCTGATCCCGGTGCTGGCGCCGCTGGCCACCTCGCATGACGGCCAGACGCTCAACGTCAATGCCGACACCTTCGCCGGGGCGGTGGCGGGCGCGCTCAAGGCCAAGCGGCTGCTGCTCTTGACCGACGTCCCCGGCGTGCTCGACAAGTCGAAGAAGCTGATTCCGGAATTGTCGGTGAAAGATGCGCGCAAGCTGATCGCCGACGGAACGATTTCCGGCGGCATGATCCCGAAGGTCGAGACCTGCATCTACGCGCTGGAACAGGGCGTGCAGGGCGTCGTCATCATCGACGGCAAAATGCGGCACGCGGTGCTGCTCGAATTGTTCACCAACCAGGGCACCGGCACGCTGATCCACAAGTGATGCACGAGCGGCCAGAGAATGTCGCCATGGCCGGGTTTAGCCCGGCCATCCACGACTTTTCCGGTCGTACGAAAGACGTGGATGTCCGGGGGCGCAGACAAGTTTACGCAGTCTGCGCAAGGCAGACTGCTATGCCCGGGCATGACGAGATGAGAGCACTGCGGCAGCGACGCTCAATGTGGACACGCTTCCTGATGTCGCTGCCGGCAGCAGCGATCTCGCTGTTCGTTTCCTCCCTGCCCGCGTTCGCCGACCTGAAGCTCTGCAACCGCATGAGCTATGTGGTCGAGGCCGCGATCGGCATCGACGACAAATCGGCCACCGCGACCCGCGGCTGGTTCCGGATCGATCCCGCCGCCTGCCGCGTGGTGCTGCAGGGCGCGCTGACCGCCGACCGCATCCTGTTGAACGCGCGTGCGCTCGGCGTCTACGGCGCTTCGCCGATCCCGCAGAACGGCAGCGACACGCTATGCATCGCGCCGGACAACTTTGTCATCGCCGCAGCACGCCAGTGCCGCGGCAACCAGACGCCGGCGGCGTTCACGCAGATCACGCCGACCAGGACCGACGACGGCCAGCTGGTCGCCTATCTCGCCGAGGACTCCGAGTACGACGACGAGCAGGCGCGGCTGGCGGGGATCCAACGGCTATTGGTGATCGCGGGCTATGACGCCGCCCCGATCGACGGCGTCGACGGGCCGAAGACGCAGGCCGCCTTGGCGGCGTTCCTGAAAAGCCGCGGGCTCACGGCCGACATCGTGCAGTCGCAAAACTTCTTCACGACCATGATCGACGCGGTGCAGAAGCCTTCTTCCACCGGGCTGACCTGGTGCAACGACACGCCGCACCGGATCATGGCGGCAGTTGCCACCGACGACGGCAAGGCCGTGACCAGCCGCGGCTGGTACCGCATCGACCCCGGCAAGTGCCTGCACCCGGACGTGATCGGCCAGCCGAAGCAGGTCTTCAGTTTCGCCGAAGCGGTCGATAACGAGAACCGCGCCGTGAGGCTCAGGGAGAAGCCGCTGAACTGGGGCGGCCCGAAGGAGCTGTGCACGCGCGACAGCAAGTTCGAAGTTTCCGAACAGGGCGATTGCGGCAGCCGCGGCCTCGCCCCGATTGGCTTCGCGCCGGTCGACATGTCGAGCGGCGGCAAGACCATTCGATTTGCGATGCCGTGATGAAGATGTACTCCTGCGTCAACCTCTTTCCGTCATCACCTGCGAAGGCGGGTGATCCAGTACTCCGTGACGGCTCTTGCTTGTCCCGATGGCCGCGGCGTACTGGATGCCCCTCCTTCGCGGGGCATGACAGCGAGGATGCTCGATGAATTCTCCCCGCCCGTTCAATCACATCGACACCTGGGTGTTCGACCTCGACAACACGCTGTATCCGCACCACGTCAACCTGTGGCAGCAGGTCGACGCGCGGATCGGCGAGTTCATCAGCGCGTTTCTCAAGATATCGGCGGAAGAAGCCCGCGTGATCCAGAAGGACTATTACCGCCGCTACGGCACCAGCATGCGCGGCATGATGACCGAGCACGGCGTGCACGCCGACGACTACCTGGCCTATGTGCACCGGATCGATCATTCGCCGCTGGAGCCGAACCCCGCGATGGGCACGGCGATCGCAAGACTTCCCGGCCGCAAGCTGATCCTGACCAACGGCTCGACCGACCATGCCGGCGCGGTGCTGGAACGGCTCGGCATATCCCATCATTTCGAAGCGGTGTTCGACATCATCGCCGCCGAACTGGAGCCGAAGCCGGCGCCGCAGACCTACGACAAGTTCCTGCGCGTCCACGGCGTCGATCCCTCGAAATCGGCGATGTTCGAGGATCTCGCCCGCAACCTCGTGGTGCCGCATCAGCTCGGCATGACCACGGTGCTGGTGGTGCCCGATGGCGCCAGGGAAGTGGTGCGCGAGGACTGGGAGCTGGAAGGCCGCGACGCGACGTACGTCGATCATGTCACGGATGATCTGACGGGGTTTTTGCAGCGGTTGTCTCAATCAGAGTAGGTCGTCCAACCCCGCGAAGGCGGGGTATCCAGTAATCGCCGGCATCCCGATTAATTACAGCCGCCGCGGCGTACCGGGTCACCCGCCTTCGCGGGTGACGACGGGAGAGTTTGCCTTGACTCTCCCTCCCCAAATCCCGAAAAAGCCCACGAAACATTGCCCAGAATCCCGCCTCCGAGGAAACCCCGATGTCCCTGTCCGCGCTCGAATCAACTGTCAACTCCGCGTTCGATGCCCGCGACGGCATCTCGACTGCGACCAAGGGCGAGGTTCGCGAGGCTGTCGATCACGCGCTCGAACTGCTCGACAAGGGCGAGGCCCGCGTCGCCGAGCGCGAGGCCAGCGGCAAGTGGAAGGTCAATCAGTGGCTCAAGAAGGCGGTGCTGCTGTCGTTCCGCCTCAACGACATGAGCGCCATTCCCGGCGGCCCCGGCAAGGCCGCGTGGTGGGACAAGGTGCCGTCGAAGTTCGAGGGCTGGGGCGAGAATCGCTTTCGCGATGCCGGCTTTCGCGCCGTGCCCGGCTCGATCGTGCGCCGCTCGGCGTTCATTGCCCGCAACGTCGTGCTGATGCCGTCATTCGTCAATCTCGGCGCCTATGTCGATGAAGCCACCATGATCGACACCTGGTCCACCGTCGGAAGCTGCGCGCAGATCGGCAAGCGCGTGCATATTTCGGGCGGCGTCGGCATCGGCGGCGTGCTGGAGCCGCTGCAGGCCGAGCCCGTGATCGTCGAGGACGACTGCTTTATCGGCGCCCGCAGCGAAGTCGCCGAGGGCGTGATCGTGCGCAAGGGCGCGGTGCTGGCGATGGGCGTGTTCCTCGGCGCTTCCACCAAGATCGTCGACCGCGAGACCGGCGAGATCTTCATCGGCGAGGTTCCGGAATATTCGGTCGTGGTGCCCGGCGCCTTGCCCGGCAAGCCGCTGAAGAACGGCCAGCCCGGCCCGTCCACCGCCTGCGCCGTGATCGTCAAGCGCGTCGACGAGCGCACCCGCGCCAAGACCAGCATCAACGAGCTGCTGCGCGACTAGGGCAAGCCGGGCTATGAATGACGCCGTTTCAATCACCCGCGACCTCGTCCGCTGCCCTTCAGTCACTCCCGCTGATGCAGGCGCACTCGGCGTCCTTGAGCGCCTTCTGAAGGACGCAGGCTTCGAGGTACATCGCGTCACCTTCGGCGAGCCCGGCACGGCCGACATCGACAATCTTTACGCCCGCATCGGGACTGAGGCACCGCACATCACCTTCGCCGGGCATACC
>DATCXE010000024.1:0-3973 GCA_036565985.1 Bradyrhizobium sp. | reverse complement strand
GCGCCCTCGAACACCTGCTGGATCAATCCGGGGACGCCGACACATTCGAAGATCAGCGCAGGTTTCAGCGCCGGCAGGAGCGCCTGCAGCGGCGGTCGCGCGGCTTTTTCTTCCGGCGACATCTGGGCGTGCTCGGCCCAGGTCGCATAAGGATGCGAGCGCGCGGGATCAACGACGATATCGGCGCCGAGCTTTTCGGCCAACGCACGCCGCGCCGGCGAATAATCCGCGGCGACGATCGGGTGCATCCCCTTGATCTTCAGCGCAGCGATGACGGCGAGGCCGACCGGCCCGCAGCCGATCACCAGCGGCACCTCGCCTCCCCTGATATTGGCCTTGGCCACGGCGTGAACGCCGACGGCCAGCGGTTCGGTGAGCGCGGCATGCTCGGCCGCCAGCCCGTTGGGAACTTCCAGCAGCAACGCTTCGCTGAGCAGCATGCGCTCGGCATAGGCGCCGACATTGTCGTTGGAATAGCCGATCCCTTGCGGGCCTTCCGCCGTCAGCAGCGCCGGCAGCGAGCATACCTTGGCGCCCGGCTTGAACTTGCGCGCCGTGCCCGGACCGTAGTCCAGCACCTCGCAGCAGAACTCGTGGCCGAACACGACGTCGCGGGAAAGATCCATCGGCTTCCGGCCCGGAAAGTGCTTTGCGAGTTCGACCATGCGGTGCGCGTGCTTGCGCGCGTGCAGATCGGAGCCGCAGATGCCGCAGGCCAGCGACTTGGCCAGCACCATGCCCGCACCCGGTTTAGGCTCGGGCATCTCGTCGACGACGATCTCGCCGTTCCGGAAAATTGCAGCGCGCATCGGCGTCTTCTCCCTATGGTTTTGATCCCTCTTAGCACAGGGAGCCAACGGGGCCAGCGCGATGAGCCTGATGGTTGCGGGAAATTTGCGTCAGGCGTTCGGCGACGGCTCGCCGGGCACGGCCAGCAGTTGCGACCGCCGCACCCGCTCGCGATGGGCTGTGTAGAGCCCCGAGGCGACGATGAAGGCGGCGCCGGTGACGGTGTAGACGTCAGGGACTTCACCGAAGATCAGGAAGCCGAGCGAGCTGACCCAGAGCAACTGTGTGTAGGAAAACGGTGCCAGCACCGAAGCGTCGGCGTATCGGAACGCCAGCACCACGATCCACTGGCCCGCAGTGGAGGCCACGCCGATGAAGACGCCGAGGGCAATATCCTGCCAGCTCGGCGTCACCCAGACGGATGGCACCAGCGCGGAAAGCATGACAAAGCCCACGATCGAGGAATAGGCCATGGTGGTAACGGCGCGCTCGGTGCCGCTCATCATCCGCGTCATGATCAGCGTGCAGGCCCAGGCCAGCGCCGAGACCAGCGGAAAGAACGCCGCAGGATGGAAGGCGCCGGTGCCGGGGCGCAGGATGATCAACACGCCGATCAGGCCGACGCCGGTCGCGATCCAGCGGCGCAGGCCGACCTTCTCGCCGAGGAACACGATCGAAAGCGCGGTGACCAGCAGCGGCGCGACGAAGCCGGTGGCGGAGGCTTCCGCGATGGGCAGGAATCGCAGGCCGGAGATGAAGAACAGCGACGAGCCCAGGATCGCCAGGCCACGCATCAGATGCAGCCCGAGCCGGTTGGTCTGCAGCGCAAACAGCGGGGAACCCGGCACCATCGCCGGCGTCATGATCAGCGCGAACACCAGGAAGCGGATCCACGCGATCTCGATCGAGGGCAATGTCGCCGAGAGATATTTCGCCGTGACGTCGGACGCGCCGAGAAAGATCGTCGAGGCCAACACCAGCGCGATGCCCTTGAACGGACGATCGGCACGCGCGGGGGCCTTGCGGGCGACGGGCTTCCTCTCGGGCAAAGGTAATGGAGCGCTGTCCAGCCTGACGGCTGGGGCGGGGGGCGGTGTCACGGCAATCTCGAAAGGCAGCGATGGTCGAATCGGGCGAAGCTTTAAAAAAACACCAATCGCTCCGCTGCGACTAGGCCCGAAAACAGGATGCGGATATGCGCTGAGGGCGCCTTTGCAACACTTTGTTAAGTACCGTGATCCGCCGGTCATCAATCATCAGTGTGGCGCGCGATAACGAACTTCTCTTAAACCTCGCCCCGCTTGCGGGGAAAGATCGGACTGCGAAGCAATCCGGGTGAGGGGGTACAGGTGCATCAACGAGCCGCAGCATTCGCGGATAGAGCCCCTCTCCCCGCAAGCGCGCGGCGAGGGAGAAGACATCAAAGCATCGGCAGACTGCGCGGCTTCGGCCCGCGCGGAAAGGCCCTGTCCAGCGCGGCGATCTCGCTATCGCTGAGCCTCAAATTACCGGCGCCCGCGTTGTCGGCAGCGTGTTCCGCGCTCGACGCCTTCGGTATCGCAAGCACCGACGGCGCGCGCGTGAGAAATGCCAGCGCGACCTGGCGTGCGCTTGCCTTGTGCGCATCAGCTATGCCCTGCAGCACCTCACCGGCCTTGCTGCGCGGCGATGGAAAATCATCGTGGCCGAACGGCGAATAGGCGACGACGGCAACGCCGTGCTGCTCGCACCACGGAATGACGGCGTGCTCGATCGCACGTTCCTGCAGATGATAGAGCACCTGGTTGCAGGCGATCTTGCCCTCGCCCGCGAACGCGAGCAGTTCGCCGAGATCGTCCGCATCGAAATTACTGACGCCCCAGGACCGGATTTTCCCGCTAGCGACCAGTTCGTCGAACGCCGCGACCGTCTCGGCGAACGGATAGGAACCGCGCCAGTGCAGCAGGTAGCAATCGAGGTGATCGGTCTTGAGCCGCTTCAGCGACCGCTCGCAGGCCGTGATCGTGGCGCGCCGCGAGGCGTTGCTCGGGAGCACCTTTGACACCAGGAAGAGCTTGTCGCGCTGGCCTTCAATGGCGTCCGCGATCACCAGTTCCGCATCGCCATACATCTCGGCGGTGTCGATATGGGTCATGCCCAGATCGATGCCACGGCGCAACGCCGCCACCGCAACCTTGCGGTCGCCGCGATCGAGATACCAGGTGCCCTGCCCGATGACGGAAACGTCCGGGCCACCCGTGCCGAATTTCTTCTGTTTCAAGATCGCCTCGCTCGTCCAGGTCGCGAGCGCAGACCTTAGACGAACTCGATCGTGATGTCCTCCCGGAACGTACAAGGACCGTCATCACCCGCGGAGGCGGATGATCCAGTATTCCAGAGACGTCAGAAGTAGAACCGAAAAGCCGCAGCGTACTGGATCGCCCGGTCAAAGCCGGGCGATGACAGTGAAAAAACATATCTCCTAGTAATTCGTCGCTGTCGTCTCATTGGGAATGCCCTCGATCGGGCACTCGTCGGTGCCGACCGTCGGGCGCGTCAACGCCTCGACCATTTCGCGGGTGCCTTCGGGATCGGCGATCCACTTGGCATAGAAATCGTACGGACAGGAAGCAACGCCCTTCGAGCCGTCGCCGGAGTTGATCATGCCGGTGTAGCCGCGGTGCAGCAGCTTGAAGAGATGGTTTTGCGACTGGCCGTTGCGGCGCGCGTCGCGGATCAGGTGCTTCGACAGCGCCGCGTACTGGATGCCGTACTCCTCCTCGCCGGTCTCGCCGAGCGTGCGGCCGTCGAAGCCGATGATGGCGGAATGGCCGAAATAGGAATAGACGCCGTCGAAGCCGGCGGCATTGGCGACCGCCACATAGACGTTGTTGGCCCAGGCCATCGCCTTCGAGATCATCACCTGCTGTTCCTTGGCCGGATACATGTAGCCCTGGCAACGGACGATCAGTTCGGCGCCCTTCATGGCACAGTCACGCCAGATCTCCGGGTAGTTGCCGTCGTCGCAGATGATCAGGCTGACCTTCAGACCTTTCGGGCCTTCGGAAACATAGGTGCAGTTGCCGGGATACCAGCCTTCGATCGGCACCCACGGCATGATCTTGCGGTACTTCTGGACGATCTCGCCCTTGTCGTTCATCAGGATCAGGGTGTTGTACGGCGCCTTGTGCGGATGCTCCTCGTG
>DATCXE010000019.1:0-2523 GCA_036565985.1 Bradyrhizobium sp. | reverse complement strand
AACGCCAGAACGCCGGCGAGGATCAGGATCGCCGCGATGAGGAGCAACAGGATGTTGCGGATGATTCGGATCAACCGGCTCAAGCGACTACCCAAATGAAGGTCTGGTTCCCCGGACGCTGCGCAGCACGAAGTGGTGCGCTGCTGAGCCGGGGCCAATGACGGGCGATGGGACCCGGCTCTGCATCGCAGCGTTGCACGCTGCGCCGCGTCCGGGACACAGGAAAAATCACTTCATCTTCGCCCGCTCGATGCCTTCCATGATCAGCCGGTAGGCGTCCTCGGCGTCGCCCCAGCGCAGCACCTTCACCCATTTGCCCTTCTCGAGATCCTTGTAGTGCTCGAAGAAGTGCTGGATCTGCTGCAGCGTGATGTCGGGGAGGTCGCTGTAGTTTTTGACCTTGTCGTAGCGCTGGGTCAGCTTCGAGGATGGCACCGCGATGATCTTCTCGTCGCCGCCGGCCTCGTCTTCCATCAGCAGCACGCCGACCGGCCGCACGCTCATGACGGCGCCAGGCACGATCGCGCGGGTATTGGCGACCAGCACGTCGCAGGGATCGCCGTCGCCGGACAGCGTGTGCGGGATGAAGCCGTAATTGCCGGGATAGCGCATCGCCGTATAGAGGAAGCGATCGACCACCAGCGTGCCGGCGTCCTTGTCCATTTCATATTTGATCGGCTCGCCGCCGACCGGCACCTCGATGATGACGTTGACGTCGTGCGGCGGATTTTTTCCGATTGAAATGGCGTCAATGCGCATGGTGGGCTCCGCTTGGCGTTAGGGGGCGCCTGGGATCAGGCACGCGTCGGGGTCCGTTTAGACCCGCAGCGGAGCAGGGAAAAGCCTGAATTAGCTTCAGTTGGTCCAGGCGAACGCGACCTTGTCGAGCGACTTGGGCCCGAACTTCTCCGAGGAGCGGGCCACCATCCGGCCGCCGAGCGCGCGATAAAACTCCGTAGCCGTGTCGTTGTCGGAGAGCGCCCAGATCACCATGCTCTTCAGGCCGCTCTGCACCAGATCGCGCCGGGCGGCGGTGAAGAGCCGGCGGCCGAAACCAAGGCCCTGGAACTCCGGCCGCAAATACAGCTCGTAGATTTCGCCTTCGAAATGCAGGCTTCTGGCGCGGTTGCGGCCGTAATTGGCGTAACCAGCGACCCTGTCGCCGAACACCAGCACGCTGACGCGGCTGCCTTTGCGGATCGCGCTGTCCCACCACTGCGGGCCGCGACGGTTGATCAGCTTTTCCAGTTCGGCGCCGGGAATGATGCCCTGATAGGCCGAGCGCCAGGCTTCGTCATGGGTGGACGCCACCGCGGCTGCGTCAGCAGCCTTGGCCGGTCGAACCTCTATCAGGGTTGTGCTCATGAGCGGATCAAAGCAAGTCAGCGGGCCGGCTTCAAGGTCCATCCTTAATTATCGGTTAACCTGTGGATTTTGTGCATCAGTTTTTTGCGAAGCTGTACCGAAAGAGGACAGGAGCGGCTTTAACCATCATTTCAAGGATGTGACAGCGGCAAGATTGTTGACGAAATCATCCACGGATCATACAGGCCGGGCGCCGCCGCGAAACCTGTTCACGAAAAAATGCGCTGGATCTGATTCGCCGGCGGTATGGTGTCGGCTGCTCCGTAACGCCCGCCTACGGCTGTGTCAGGCCAGTCCATGCATCGGCCAAGTGTTTTTCTTGCAGCGGCCATCCTTGCCATGATCGGTGCGAAGGCCGCTGCAGCGCAGCCCGCTCTCGGCGCGCAAGGCGCTGAAGGGGCGCCCGATCGACTGCAGCAATGGCTGGTGCCCTCGCCGGATCCTGCGACCGCGGCGCACGCGGTGCTGTTCCGGCCGCCCGGCGACGGACCGTTTCCGTTGGCCGTGGTCGCGCACGCCTCCACCCAGAACGTACTGCGCCGCGCGCAAATGCCGCAACCGGAATACCGTGCGCTTGCGGCGTGGCTGGTGGCGCGCGGCTTCGCGGTGCTGGTTCCCGAACGTCCGGGTCATGGTGCTACCGGCGGAAAGTACCTCGAGGACCAGGGCGGTTGCGACGAGGCGGACTATGCCAGGTCCGGCCGTGCCACGGCGGACGAGATCGCCGCCGCCGTTGGCCTTGTCCGCAGGCAACCGTTCATCCGTCCGGGCGGGGTCGTCATCGTCGGCCATTCGGCCGGCGCATGGGGGGCGCTGGCAATGGCAGGCGAAGACCCGAAGGATGTTGCCGCCATCATCGCGTTCGCGCCGGGGCGCGGCGGGCACGCCAACGATCTGCCCGATCGAATCTGCGCAGCCCACACGCTGGTTGCCGCTGCCGGTGAATTCGGCAAGGATGCGCGCGTCAAGGTGACGTGGCTGGTCGCGGCCAATGACAGCTATTTTTCGCCGGCATTCTCGCGCCGACTGGCCGATGCCTTTCGCAGCACAGGCGGCAAGGCGGATTTTCGCGTGCTGCCGGCGTATGGCAGCGAGGGTCATTGGTTGCCGGAGACCGAAGGCGGCACAAAACTCGCCAGACCCGAACTCGATCGCGCC
>DATCXE010000790.1:0-2614 GCA_036565985.1 Bradyrhizobium sp. | reverse complement strand
CCGGTGTGATCGAAGGTCTCGGCGGCAAGGTTGCCAAGACCGAGAGCTGGGGCGTGCGTTCGCTCACCTACCGCATGAACAAGAATCGCAAAGCCCATTTCGTGCTGATGAACATCGATGCGCCCTCCGCTGCGGTCACCGAGATCGAGCGGCAGGAGCGGATCTCCGAAGACGTCATCCGCTACCTCACCGTCCGCGTCGAAGAGCACGAGGAAGGTCCCTCGGCGATGATGCGCAAGGCAGATCGTGACCGCGAGCGCGACGATCGCGGCGGCGGTTTCCGTGGTGACCGCGAAGGCGGCTTCCGCGGCGATCGTGAAGGCGGTGGCTTCCGCGGCGACCGTGGCCCGCGCCGCCCGCGCGAAGACGACGCAGCAGCAGCGGTAGAGGAGTAAGAATCATGGCTGAAGCTGGTGCACGCCGTCCGTTTTTCCGTCGCCGCAAGACCTGCCCGTTCACGGGCCCGAATGCGCCGAAAATCGACTACAAGGATTCCAAGCTGCTGATGCGTTACGTCTCCGAGCGCGGCAAGATCGTGCCGAGCCGCATCACGGCCGTCTCCGCCAAGAAGCAGCGTGAGCTCGCGCGCGCCATCAAGCGCTCGCGCTTCCTCGGCCTGCTGCCCTACGTCATTCGCTAAGACACCTGCGATCGGCGGCGTCCGCGCCGCCGGTCTTTCATTCGTCATAAGGCTTCCGGGTCGTCCGGTCGCCGATGGTTGGGGTCGAACGACCTCTAACCGCTCGAAGGGGGCGGGACAGCTGATGATCGCGATCATACTCATTGCTGTTGCGGCCGGCTGCGCGTCGGCGCTGATGTTCGCCTCGATCATTTCGGGCGCGCTGATCTCGCTGCTGCTGTTCTATCTGGCGCCGCTGCCGCTGATGGTGGCGGCACTGGGCTGGGGCCCGATCACGGCAACCATCGGCGGTATCCTGGCGGCTTCCGGCCTCGGCGCGATCTTCGGCCTGCCCTACTGCATCGCCTTTGTCATCACCATCGCGCTGCCAGCCTGGTGGCTCGGTCACCTCGCGCTGCTGGGGCGGCCGGTGCCCGGTACGGTTTCCGGCAATGGTTCGGCCCAGCCCGCGCCGCCGCAAATGGAATGGTATCCGGTCGGCCGCATCATGCTCTGGATCGCGGGCTTTGCCGCATTGACCACGATTGCGGCGATGCTGACGCTCGGCACCGACGCCGAAACGATCACCAATTCGCTGCGCCGCGGCCTGTCGCGAATTCTGGGCGCCCGCGACCCGGCATCGCCAGGCGACATAGAACGCGTGGTCACTGCGCTCTCCATCATCGCGCCGGCAGCCGCCACGATCGTCGCCATGATGACATTGACGCTGAACCTCTGGCTCGCCGGCAAGATCACTGCGACGTCCGGCCGGCTGCACCGGGCATGGCCCGACCTGAAGAGCGCGGAACTGCCGCCGATGACGCTGGTCGCGCTCTGTGTCGCGCTGGCATTCTGCTTCGTCGGCGGACTGGTCGCCATGTTCGCGCAGATCGCGACCACCGCTCTGCTGATGGCCTACGCCCTCATCGGCTTCGCCGTGCTGCACACGGTGACGCTTTCGCTCAACAGCCGTGTGTTTTGGCTGTGCTGCGCCTACGCAGTCGTCGTCACCTTCGGCTGGCCGATGCTGGCAATGATCGCGCTCGGTCTCGCGGACGCGCTCTTTGGCATCCGTCAACGCTATTTGCGCGGCAAGCCGCCGCCCTTGCCCGCGTCCTGAAACACCAACCATCCACTTCAAATCAAATAGGTACACTCAAAAGGAGAACGAAAATGGAAGTCATCTTGCTGGAACGTGTCGCCAAGCTCGGCCAGATGGGCGAAGTCGTCCGCGTCAAGGACGGGTTTGCCCGCAACTTTCTGCTCAAGCGCGGCAAGGCGCTGCGCGCCACCGCGGACAATCGCGCCAAGTTCGACGGCATGAAGGCCGAGCTCGAGGCCAACAACCTCAAGGCCAAGGGTGAAGCCACCAAGGTCGCGGAGAAGATCAACGGGCGCAACGTGATCGTGCTGCGTCAGGCCTCCGAAACCGGCCAGTTGTTCGGCTCGGTCAGCGTGCGCGACATCATCGCCTCGTTCGAGGCCGACGGCGTTACCATCAACCGCAGCCAGGTTCTGCTGGATGCGCCGATCAAGACCATCGGCAAGCACGAGATCGCCATCGCCGTGCATCCGGAAGTCGAAGTCAGCGTCAGCGTCACCGTGGCGCGCAGCGCCGATGAAGCCGAGCGCATCAACCGCGGCGAGGACATCTCGACCCGTCAGGAGGACCAGGACGCCGCCGCCGAAGCGCTCGCCGCTGCCGGCGAGTTCTTCGATCCGGAAGCCCAGCACGACGACGAGGAGGCGCCGGCGCCTGCTTCGACCGAGAAGTAACGCGCGTATCGATCCAGGCTCTACGACGACTTCAAGCCCGGCCCATCAGGCCGGGCTTGCGATTCTCGTCGCCGCCTTCTCGTCGAGCATCGCGATCGAGGCCAGCGCGGTGGCGGTGTGTTTCTCGACGCCATCGGTCACGCAGAACACGTCGGCCGCAACTACCGCTACCTGACGACCGGGCTTGATCACGCGCGCCCGGCAGATCAGGCGCTCGCC
>DATCXE010000785.1:0-2846 GCA_036565985.1 Bradyrhizobium sp. | reverse complement strand
CCGCCGAAGCCGCCGAGGATGACCGAGATGAAGGAGCGGTTCATTGCGTGGCACATGATGTAGGACAGGATCGCGCCGGACGATCCGACCAGCGCGCCGGTGACGATCAGCGCCGAATTGCCCAGCGTGAAGCCGATGCCGGCGGCGCGGGCGGCGAGCAGAAGCCGGCCAAGCTCGGTTCGGCCGACGATGCCGCCTTCATCATGAAGAACGCCTCCAAGGTCATCATCGTGCCCGGCTACGGCATGGCGGTGGCGCAGGCCCAGCACGCATTGCGCGAGATGGGCGACCTTCTGAAGAAAGAAGGGGTCGAGGTGAAGTACGCCATTCACCCGGTCGCCGGCCGCATGCCCGGCCACATGAACGTGCTGCTCGCGGAAGCCAACGTGCCCTATGACGAGGTGTTCGAACTCGAGGACATCAACTCCGAATTCGCGCAGGCCGACATCGCCTTCGTGATCGGCGCCAACGACGTCACCAACCCGGCTGCGGAGGAAGACAAGACCTCGCCGATCTACGGCATGCCGGTGCTGCAGGTCTGGAAGGCCGGCACCGTGATGTTCATCAAGCGCTCGCTGGCATCGGGTTATGCGGGCATCGACAATCCGCTGTTCTACCGCGACAACACCATGATGCTGCTCGGCGACGCCAAGAAGGTCACCGAGAACATCGTCAAGGGGATGTAGTCCATCAGTAGGAAGTTATGACCGCGCTGAAATGGCTCCTGATTGTCGTCTCAGCCGGTTATGTCTGTGGTCTCGTTGTGCTGTTCTTCGCGCAACGTTCGATCCTGTTTCCGATTCCCACGGCCGAACGCACGCCTCCGCAGGTGGCCGGCTTCCCGGAAGCGCAGGAGCATGTCCTGACCACGGCGGACGGTGAAAAAGTCATTGTCTGGCACGTTCCGGCGAGGCCCGGCAGTCCCGTCGTCCTCTACTTCCACGGCAATGGCGATTTCCTCGCGGGCTTCTTTGGCCGCTTCCGCGACATCATTGCCGACGGGACCGGGATCGTCGCACTGTCTTATCGTGGATATGCCGGATCGAGCGGGCAACCGAGCGAGCGCGGATTGTTGCAGGACGCCGCGGCGGCCTACGCTTTTGCGGTCGCACGCTATCGCGCGGACAACATCGTCGTGTGGGGTTTCTCGCTCGGCAGCGGCATCGCGGTGGCGCTGGCTGCCGATCAACCGGTCGGGAAGCTAATTCTGGAAGCCCCCTATACCTCGATTGCCGATGTCGCCGCGTCGGCGTTCTGGTACGCGCCCGTCCGCCTGCTGATGCGGGACCAGTTCCGTTCCGATGAGCGCATCGCGCGGGTCAGCGCTCCGCTGCTCGTCATGCATGGCGCGCTCGATCCCACGATACCCGTTGCCTTTGGCGAGCGGCTGTTTGCGCTGGCGAACGAGCCGAAACGGTTAGTCCGGCTTGCCCGCGGCGGTCATAACGATCTGGACGATTTCGGCGCGCTTGAAATCGCGCGAAATTTCATCAACCTTGCGAAGGGGTGATGGCTGCTCGCTCTCAGTTCGCACGCCTATCGGAGAACAAAACCATGCTCAGCGCCAAATCCGACGTCCAGGTCGACACCCCCGAGGTCCGCGTTACCGAATGGCGGCTGGCGCCAGGCAGCGCCACCGGCCATCACACCCATGGGATGGACTATGTGATCGTGCCGGTGACATCAGGCGAAATGACCATCGTTGCGCCGGGCGGCGAGCGCTCCAAGGCGCAGCTCGCGGTCGGCAAATCCTATTTCCGGAAAGCCGGCGTCGAGCATGACGTGCTCAACGAGACGGCCAGCGAGATCGTGTTTCTGGAGGTCGAACTGAAGCCCTGACCGTCGCCCGGGGTCCGGAAACCGGCCCCAGACGGGCGGTCTCCGCTCCAGGCGGTCTGGGCCGGCCCCGACGGCGAGGCCGGGACCTTGCGACGGAACAGGCGATTGCCACCGATCCGTCGCAGTTGATCCCTGAATGTGCCTCAAAGTTCCAGCATCAAATAGACTTCGGGGAGAGGCCTGAATGCTGAATTACCTGAAGAAATTCGTGGTCGACATTTTTCCTTCGGTGGCTGCGACCGTCATCGGGGCGTATATCGTCAACCACTACATCGTGAGCAGGCCCGGCGCCGATACGCCGGCCGCGGCGGTATCCACTGCCGACTCGAAGGCCAAGACCGCGACCGATGCCAATGCGGCAGAGGGCGCGCCCATCGCCAGTAATCTGCCGGCCGCGGGAGTCAAGGCGAGGGGTATCTCCGAGAAGGCCATCATGGAAAAGAACGCCGCCGAACGGCCGGCGGTGGCCGAGAAGGCGCAGGAAAAGACTGACGCGAAAGCTGAAGCCAAGATTGATACTGCCAAGATCGATACTGCCAAGGTCGAATCGGCCAAGGAAGCGGCCAAGGCTGATACCAAGGCTGACACCAAGGCCGATGCCAGGCATGACGCGAAGTCCGCCGAAACGCCTGCGGAGACGGCCGGCACGCCCGGCGAGCCCCGCCGCCAGCAGGCTGCGCCGCGCGAGCAGGCCAAGGAAAAGATCAGGGTCGTGCTGCCGTCGCCGATCCAGCCCGCGGCATCAGCCTCGGCGCCGGTTGCGGCCACGCCTGGCCCGGTAGCCCCTGTCGAGACGGCGGTGGCGCCGGCGCAGGAGGAGCGCCGCGATGCCAACGACCTGGCGCGTGCTGCAATCGAGCGCCTGCGCGTCAATGGCGAGGGACGCGTCAATGGCGAGGGATCTGCGCGTGCGCCCGAGGTGGCGCGTATCCCCGACGCACACAAGGAAACGCTGAGGACGGAAGCACCGAAGGCAGAAGCGCCGAGGGTCGCGGCTGCGCCGGTGC
>DATCXE010000780.1:0-2829 GCA_036565985.1 Bradyrhizobium sp. | reverse complement strand
GCGCCGAAGCTTTTGGCCCGGCACTCGTGCGCGCTTCCCGGCCCGGCGCTAGCCCTTCACGCCGAGCAGCTCGACCTCGAACAGCAAGGTCGCGTTCGGCGGGATCACGCCGCCGGCGCCGCGCGCGCCATAGCCGAGCGCGGGCGGAATGATCAGCGTGCGCTTGCCGCCGACATTCATCGAGGCGACACCCTCGTCCCAGCCCGCGATCACCTGACGCTGGCCGATCTTGAACTCGAACGGCTCGTTGCGGTCGACGGAAGAATCGAATTTCTTGCCCTTCTGACCGTTCTCGTAGAGCCATCCCGTGTAGTGCATCACGCAGGTCTGGCCTGGTTTGGGCGACGCGCCGGTGCCGACCTTGCTGTCGATGATCTGCAAGCCTGAAGCTGTAGTCATGGGTTTTCCTGCGGTCTGGGCCGATGCCGCCAAGGGCACGGCAATCGGCGTGGCAACCGCCGCTGCCACGGCGGCGAAAGCGGTCTGGATGATCGTGCGTCGGGAAGATCGCATCTTTGCACCTCGTTCGAGAGACCTGCGTCTCTAGCCCAAGGCAGGCCATTTCCATAGCCATTTTTCAGCGAGCTGCCATGTCGCCGTCACGATCGATCGCGAAATCGTGCAGTAACGGCGAGGATTTTCCGGCAATCAGATCACCGATCAGGCGCGCGGCAAGAAAACTGAATGTGATCCCGTTGCCGCCATAGCCATAGGCCGCGTAGACGCCGGGTGCGCCCGGGACCGGGCCGATCAGCGGCAATCCGTCATGCGTCGTATCGAACGTCCCCGCCCATCGGAATTCGATATCTGTTTTGGCGGCCGGCCAAAGCGCCGCGAGCCGTCGCGCCAGCACGCGCGATTTCTCTGGTATCAGGCGATCGCGCGCGTCGGGCTCGACGATCTCCGTGCTGTCCTCGCCACCGATGATGATGCGCCCCGCCCGTGTCGTTCGCGCATAGAGATAATCCTTCGCATCCTCCCAGATCAGCGCGCCGTCATTCCAGATGTTCTGCGGTTGCGGCACGGTCGCAATCGCCCAGCTCGACGACACCTGGTGCACGTTGGAGCAAACGATATCAGGCATGACGTAGCCGGTGGCGAGCACGACAGAACGCGCCTCGATCGCGCGATCGTTTGCCAGACCGACATTGACCGAGCGGCCGGCGGCATCGAACGCAACGGCGTCTGCCTCGAACAGCCTTGCGCCACGCGCCAGCGACGTCCTGAGCAGGCCATGCGCAAGTTTCATGGGATCGGCGTCGGCCGCACCCGGCGAGACGATCGCACCGGCACGTGCGAAGCCAAAACGATCCAGCAGCACGGCATGCTCGAGAAAATCGCCGGGCAAGCTCGCGCGCGCCCGGCAACGATGCTCTTCCAGGAGGTCGGCGCTGCTTTCGTCTGCCGCAAGAAGCAGCGAATTCTTGTCACGCATGTCGCAGGCAATGCCGAGGCGCCAGACCAGCGATTGCAGGCCGGCGACGGCATCGCGGCTGGCACGATAGGCGCGTGCGGCACGCTCGAAGCCGTACACCTCGCTCAGTTCGTGCAGCGGCCGGTCGATTTCCCACAGCAGCATGGACGTGGAAGCAGTCGTGCTCCCGCCCCCCGGCAATTCGCGGTCGATGACAATGACGTCGAGGCCCTGGCGCGTCAGGCGTTCGGCGACCAGTGATCCCGTAATGCCGGCGCCGACAACCAGCGCATCGCATTTGAGGTTTTCGCCGAGGCCGCGGCGCTGCGGATGCGACGACGTCGCAAACCACGGCGAACAGCCACCGTGCAGGTCGTCCTGTTCGGTATCATCTGAATCGAGATTGCTGATTGCTGACCTCTGACAACAAGCGGCCGTCCACGGCAAAGCGGACGGCCCGGCCTGTCACGTTAACGAAAGCGACGGGCTGTTGTTCCAGAAGTCGCGCGACCTGTGGCTCAGTAACCCAGCGCGCAACCGTCCTTGCGGGGATCGGAGCCGCCGGTCAGCGTGCCCTTGTCCCAGTCGATCCAGATCGCCTGGCCGCCGCCGAGCGGGCCGACGACGCTGGTGGTCTTGTGCCCGATCTTCTTCAGGCCTTCGACGATCTCGGCCGGCACGCTGTCCTCGAGCTGGTAGACGCCCTCGTAATGCAGGCCGCGCGGCATATCGATGGCTTCCTGCACGTCGCAGCCATAGTCGAGCATGTTGGTCAGCACGTGGCTCTGCCCCACCGGCTGATACTGCCCGCCCATCACGCCGAACGGCATCACGGCGCGGCCGTTCTTCGTCGCAAGGCTCGGAATGATGGTGTGCAGCGGCCGCTTGCCCGGCGCGATGCAGTTCGGGTGGCCCGGCTGAATCCGGAAGCCCCCGGCGCGATTCTGCAGCAGGATGCCGGTCTTGTTGGAGACGATCGCCGAACCGAACGAATGCGCGATCGAGTTGATGAACGAGCAGACGTTGCGGTCCTTGTCGACCACGGTGATATAGACGGTGGACGGATTCATCGGCGGCGCGACGTTTGGCAGGTCGAGCAGCCGGTCCATCTTGATATTCTTGATATGCTCCTCGGCAAATTCCCTGGCGAGGATTCCGGCGACATCGACATGAACCTTGGCGGGATCGCCGATGTACTGCTCGCGCATCATGTAGGCGATGCGTGCGGCTTCCGCCTCGAGGTGGAAGCGCTCGACGCTGAGCGGCTTGAACTTGGTCAGGTCGAAACGGGAAAGGATGTTCAGCATCACCAGCATGGTGATGCCGGGGCCGTTCGGCGGGCACTGCCAGACGTCGTGGCCCTTGTACATGGTGCCGATCGGCGAGGTCGTTTCGGTCGAATGGGCGGCAAAGTC
>DATCXE010000778.1:0-6370 GCA_036565985.1 Bradyrhizobium sp. | reverse complement strand
GGCTTGAGCCCGTTCAATCGGACACAAACTGCGCTGGCGATATTTCGGATCTGGAGAGTGTCATCATGATTCGTGGAAGCTGCCTGTGCGGCGCGGTCAGGTTTGAAGTCGATGAAGTGCGATCGATCACGCACTGCCATTGTGCCAATTGCCGCAAGCTGACCGGCGCAGCATTCGCAACATACGCTCACGTCGAAGTTGAAAAGTTCCGGTTTTCGGCGGGCGAGGACATGACCGTGCGCTATGAATCCGCACCCGGCAGTTTCCGCTATCGCTGCAAGACATGCGGCTGCCTGACGCCGGGCAGGGCGAGTTATCTGCCGACGGTCAGCATCCCGGCCGGTTTGTTCGACGACGATCCCAAGGTTCGACCGCGCCTGCACGTATTTACGTCGTCGCGCGCGCCCTGGTGGACGATTCAGGACGACTTGCCCCAGCATGAAAAATGGGTGCCGGGCTACGAGCCGAAGCCGTAGCGAATGCGCGGCCGACCGCACCAGCCTTCGGCAATTATCTTCCAGCCGATGGCTTCGGCAGCCGCGCCGTGATCCGCTCGGGCAACCGCTTCTCGACGAACAGGGTTCTGACTTCGGCGACGCTGAGGTAACGCTCGCTGCCTTCGCCCTTGCCGAGGATCTTCAGCAGCACCGGCCATTCACCCTTCATGAGGATAGGGTAGTACCAGCGCGCCTTGTCGCCGTCGCGCTCGAGATTGGCCTTCATGAAGGTGTCGATCTCTTCTGCCGTCAGTCCGCGCTCGATGCCCCCTGAAGGATCCTTGCGGTCCTTGCCGAAACCGGCGAGCCGGGCGATTTCGCCTTCGTGCACCTTCGCATCGGCGTCGAGAATGCGCGAACCGCCGCCGTGCTTGTCGAGGGGACCATCGCGCAGTTCGTCGAGGACGGCGCCGGAGGTTGCGCTCTTCAACACGCGGAGCGGCCCGAGACCGTTGGCAATGACGGCGACCAGCCAGGTCGCCAGCCGCACTTTCTTTTCGCCGAAGCCGGTTTGCCCGCTCGCGTCGCCTACGATTTCGGACAGTTTCGACAACGGTACGACGTGGCCGCCGACATAGCCGTTGGCGACCAGCGCACGCAGAAACGGGCAGGGATTGTTGGCTGAAACCGGGATTTGCGCGGCAGGCTTGGCGCCCGGAGCGGCACCGAAGCGGTCGTCAGGCATGCGGATCATCCTCAAAGGCATGGAATATGAAAAAAGCATCCGCTCCGATCGGAAGCGCGTGCGGCGGTCGGAAAACGCAAACTCAGCGGAAAACTACTTCAGCGTGTGCGGAAGTTTTGGCGGGATTCGACGCGGTGTCAACCAACAGCCTCTCTCGCTCTCAGGAATCCGCGGCGAGCTTTGGCGAGGACTCGACCAGCGTCAATCGGCCGTAGGGAAGGCCGGCCTTCACGAGGCCGTCGCGGAAATGGGCGATGTCGGCCTGGGACTTCCAGTGAAAATTTCGCAAGTAGCGTTCGACGATCAGGCCCGGGTAGTTGCTCAGCACGACCCTGGCCGCACTTGCCGCCTCGTCGGTTCGTCCCAATTGGGCGAGCGCCGCCGTCCGGATCGTGAGCGCCTGCAGATGATTGGGATTGGCGTACAGCGCCTCGCGCGCCCACGACAGCGAAGCGTCATATTGGCCGAGCAGGTAATGGCTGAAGGCGTTGAACGCCGCAAACTGGTATCGGGGATCGCTGTTGCCGAGGTGCGCTGCCATCGTAAACAATTCGACGGCGGCCCGGTGTTCGCCGCTGTAGAGGTGACACGCGCCAAGCACGCCGCGAGCGCCCATGTCGTAGGGGTTGAGCCCGACCGCCCGTTTGGCGGCATCCATCGCCGCCTCGTGATGTCCTTCCAGCGCGTGCAGATAGGCCAGTATCTGAAACGCAAAGGACGAACGGGGATCGAGCCGGACGCTGCTCTCCGCGAGGCTCATTGCGTTGTCCCATACTTCGCGCGTGCCCTTGATCCACCCGAAATGGATGGCCTGGGTCTGGATAGTGGCGAGATAGGCGCGGGCGATCGACAGCGTCGGATCGAGCGCGATGGCTTCCTTGAACAGGTCGATCGCGGTTTCGAAATCCGCCTTGGTCTGCAGGTAATAATGGGACAGCCCTTTGAGGAATCGATCCCATGCGGTGATATCGTTCGACGACGCGCGGGGCGGGGCCGAGGCTTCCGCCCGGTAGATTTCGGCTGCGATCGCCGCCGACAGGCTGGTGGTGAGTTCGTCCTGCATCGCGAACAGGTCGCCGATGTCGCGGTCGAACCGGCCGTTCCACAATTGCTCACCGGTCTCCGGCGCGATCAGTTCGGCCGTGACGCGAATCTTGGTCGCGGCGCGCCGGACCGAGCCCTGGATCAGGTAGCTTGCGTCGATCTCGCGCGCGATCAGGCGCGTGCTCACGTTCTTGCCCTTGAACGAGAACGTCGAGTTGCGGCTCAGCACCCGGTAGAAGGATTGCAGCGACAGCGCGTGGATCAGGTCCTCGGTGAGCCCGTCGGAGAAATACTCGTCGGCGCTTTCGCTCAGATTCGCGAACGGCAGTACGCCCACGATCGCCGTCCGATACTGGGCCGGAAGGTTGGCGGCCGATATCTCGTGCGAGGCCCTGGGCGCAGGGACGCTGGGTTCCGTTCCGGCGGGTTGCCAGGTCCAGACGTGGATCGATTCGTCGATGTTCTTGAACCGGTGGGGGCCGGCTTCGACCAGCGCGACGGTGAGGCGCTTGCCGGCCTCCTGGCAGGCCTTGCCCGAGACCGCGACGCCGCCGGGGGCGGCGACCGATTCGAGACGGACGGCGATGTTGACGTCGTCGCCGAACACCTCGTCCTCGTCGGCCATCACGTCGCCCATGTGGATGCCCATCCGGAACTGCATGAGGCGGTCGGCGGGAAGGTGTTCGTTGCGCTCCGCCATCACCTTCTGCATCGCGACGGCCGCTTCGATGGCGCCGACGATGCTGGGAAATTCGAGCAGGAAGCCGTCTCCGGTGTTCTTCACCAGGCGGCCGCCGTGATTGAGGATGATCGGATAGATCGCGGTCCGGTGCGCCTTGAACGTGGCGTGCGTCCCCGCCTCGTCGGCCCCCATCATGCGGGAGTAGCCGGCGACGTCAGCGCAGACGATGGCTGCCAGGCGTCTTTCCATGTCCCAATATATCCCCAACGGCGCCCGGGTGGGCGGGATACCACTACGTGGTCGGCCGGCTGATTCCAATGTTTATAAAATAGGCGGCATCTGGCGGACGGCCGATTCTGAGGCATAGTACCGCATTCCGCTCAGGATTGGCACGGCCGTCCAAGCGTCGGTACGGTGGCGCGATTAAATGACGGTGAAGTGAAGATGATGGTTGAAGCGCTCGGTATTCACCAACTTTGGCTGTTCGTCCTGTCCGGGGTGCTTCTCAACGTCACGCCGGGGCCGGACACTGCCTATATTATTGGCCGCAGCGTCCAGATGGGGTGGCGCGGCGGGGCGGCAGCGGCGATCGGCATCTGCTGCGGCTGCCTGGTCCATGTATTTGCTGCCGCAGTCGGCCTGTCGGCGCTGCTGATGGCGTCGTCGGCCGCCTTTACGGTGCTGAAATGGGTCGGCGCGGCCTACCTGTTGTTTACCGGCCTGCAGATGCTGCTGTCGCGCCCGAGTCCGGTTGCGGAGACCGCGGCTCCCGCAGAGAGTTCGCTTTCCCGCGTATTCTGGCAAGGCGCCCTGACCAACGTGCTCAATCCCAAGGTGGCGCTGTTTTTCCTGGCGTTCCTGCCGCAATTCGTGGCTGCGGACTCAGCGCACAAGACGCTGGCCTTCCTGCTGCTGGGCCTGATCTTCATCTCCACCGGCACGCTGTGGTGCCTCGGCATCGCGGCCTTCGCGGCCAGGGCAGCCAGCCGCATCCGGCAGTCGGCCGGTGCGATGGCCTGGGTCAACCGCCTGCTCGGCGGGCTGTTCGTCTATCTCGGGATCCGCGTTGCGATGCTGGAGGGGCGCTGAGGCCTTCCTTCATCCGTGCAGCTTTAGCAGAGCGGTGCCGGCGAGATAGAGGCCGAGACAGAACATCGCGATCAGGAACCAGCGGCGGAACACATCCGGCTGCATCCGCGTCCTAACCGCCTGTCCGATGAACATGCCGGCAAAGGACGCCGCCATCGCCACCGCGCCCGGCAGCGCCGTTGCCGCTGTCAAAAGTCCCGCTGCAGTGAGATTGAAGGCGAGCGCCACGGTCGCGACCGTGAAGAACACGCCGAGCGCCTGCACCAGTTCGTCTTTCTCCATGCCGATCGCCTGCATGTAGGGAACTGACGGGATCACCTGAACGCCGGTGGCGGCCGAAACCACGCCGGTGATCAGGCCGACGATGCCGCCGACCCATTTCTCGTCGCGGCGGGCGACCTTGAAACTGATCTTGCCGAGCCCGAGGATCGCGTAGATCACCAGCAATGTGCCGAGCACGACGGTGCCGTAGGGCGCATAGGGGCCGGTCAGCAGCCCGGCATTGAGCCAGATGCCGATCACGGTGCCGGCCATCAGCGGCCACAGTCGCCGCATGATGTCGCGCAGATACGGGCCGCCGAAGGTCTGCCAGATGTTGGTGACGATCGCCGGCACGATCACGATCGCGATCGCCTGCCCGGGCGGCATCGTCACCGCGAGCAGTCCCATCGACACGGTCGGCAGGCCGAGCCCGATGGCGCCCTTGACGAAGCCGGCCAGCAGGAACGCAGAAGCGATCATGATGAGGAGGGAATCGAACATGCGGCGGACATTGACCTATCGGCGTAACCGGCACAATCTGGAGGTTACGGAGGCAGCCTTCGAGTGAGCCGAAGGCTCTCGCATCGTCATTGCGAGCGAAGCGAAGCAATCCATGTCGCGGCACAAGGAAGAATGGATTGCTTCGCTTCGCTCGCAATGACGGCTTACCCACGAACGGCCTCGCGGGGTTCCCGATGCGTTTCGATCTGGTCGACCTTCAGCTCTTCATCGCGGTGGCCGAGACCCGCAGCATCACCAACGGTGCGGCAAAAGTTCATCTGGCGCTCGCTTCTGCGAGCGAGCGGATCAAGGGACTGGAAGAAGCGCTCGGCGTATCGCTCCTGACGCGCGGCCGGCGTGGCGTCGAACTGACGCCGGCCGGAGAAAGCCTGCTCGATCATGCCAGGGTCGTCATTCACAACGTCGATACGATGCGCGGCGATCTCCAGGCCTATGCAAGCGGCGCCAAGGCTACCGTCCGCTTCCTCGCCAACACGTCCGGCCTTTCGGAATACCTGCCGAAGACGCTGGCCGTTTTCCTGAGCCAGCACCCCCATATCTCGATCGACGTCGAGGAGCGCGAAAGCTCCGATATCGCCCGCGGCATCCTGAGCGGCTCCGCCGATCTCGGGCTCGCCGCCGAACACGCGCTGCCGGACAATATGGAGCGGATCCCGTTCAGCGAAGATCGGCTGGTGCTGATAGCGGCCCGCGGGGACGAACTGGCGAACCGGCGGCAGGTCGCTTTCAGCGAAGTGGTGGGGCGTGACTTTGTCGGCCTGCTCAGTTCGATCGCGCTGCACACCCATGTCAGCGGACACGCCGCGCGCATCGGCGCCCGTCTGCGCTTTCGTGCGCGTCTGAACAATTTCGATGCGATCGGCCAGTTGGTCGCCGCCGGCATCGGCGTTGCGGTCATGCCCGAGGTCGCCGCAAAACGATGCGCGCGATCGATGAAGATCAACGTAGTCAGGATCAGGGATCCCTGGGCCAACCGGCGGCTCGTGATCTGCGCCCGCAGCTTCAAGTCGTTGCCGAGGCCCGCACAACAACTGTCCGAGCATCTGCGCAAGACGGCATCGCGCTGAAGACGCGGAGGAGATGGACGCGAACCATCTTCATTTCGTCGTCCCGACGCCGGCGTCCTTGATCACCTTCGCCCATTTTCTGATTTCGGCGCCGATATAGTCGCGAAAATGCTCCGGGGTGTCGCCTGCGACGGTGAGGCCCTGGTCGGCGAGCTTCTGCGCGACTTGCGGATCGTTCATCGCCTCGTTGGTGACGCGGTTGAGGAGGTTGACGATATTCGCGGGCGTGCCGGCCGGCGCGATCATGCCGTACCAGTTTTCGATCAGGAGATCCGGCATGCCGACCTCCGCGGTGGTCGGCACCTCGGGCGAGGTCGGCGCGCGTTTGGGGGCGCCGAGCGCAATCGGGCGGAGCATGCCGGACTTGATATGCGGCAGTATAACCGGGAGGTCGAGGAATGCCATCTGCACCTGCTGGCCGAGCAGATCGTTGATGGCGGGCGCCGCGCCGCGGTAGGGCACGTGCACGATGTCGATCCTGGCAGTCAGCTTGAACAATTCGCCGGCAAGGTGCGGCAGGCCA
>DATCXE010000773.1:0-5857 GCA_036565985.1 Bradyrhizobium sp. | reverse complement strand
GCGGTGTGGTTGTAGACCACGTCGAGCATCACCTCGATGCCGGCGTCGTGCAGCCGCGCCACCGTGGTGCGGAAGGAATCCAGCGCGTTGTCCTGGGCGTAGCGCGGTTCCGGCGCGAAGAACGCCAGCGTGTTGTAACCCCAGTAGTTCGACAGCTTCTTCTCGACCAGCATGCGGTCGTCGACCAATCCATGAATAGGCAGCAATTCGACAGTAGTGACGCCGAGCCGCTTGAGATGATCGATCATCGCGGGCGAAGACAGTCCGCCATAGGTGCCGCGCAGGCCCGGCGGAACGTCGCTGCGCTTCTGCGTGAGCCCCTTGACGTGGGCCTCGTAGATGATGGTGTCCTGCCAGGGAATGTTCGGGCGCAGCATCTCGCGGCGTCCCCAGTTGAAGGTCTCGTCGACCACGACGGCCTTCGGCATGCCGCGCGCGTTGTCGCGCCGGTCGAACGAGAGATCCTCGCGCGCGCTGCCGGTGCGGTAGGCGAAATGCGCGTCGCTCCAGACCAGCCGGCCGGCGAGCCGCCTGGCATAGGGATCGAGCAGCAGCTTGTTGGCGTTGAAGCGGTGGCCGCGCTCGGGCGCATAAGGGCCGTAAACGCGATAGCCGTAAAGCTGCCCGGGTGATACGTCGTTGAGATAGACGTGCCAGACGTCCTCGGTGCGTTCGGGCAGTTCGATCCGCTCGAGCTCCCGGCGGCCCAGGCTGTCGAACAGGCACAGCTCGACCTTCTCGGCGTTCGCCGAGAACAGCGCAAAGTTGGTACCCCTTCCGTCCCAGCTTGCACCGAGGCGCGAGGAAGTTCCCCCCGTCAGTCGCATGATCAGCTTTCCGGCACGAGATAGATCGCAGCCAGCGGCGGAATCGTCAGATGCAGTTCGGGCACCAGCGCCTCGCGCGTCTGCACGTCGCCGATATTGCCGACATTGCCGCCGCCATAATGCGCCGAGTCCGAATTGAAGACCTCGCGCCACTTGCCGGCGAACGGCACCCGAACGCGATAATCGTAATAGACGTTCGGAGAGAAGTTCACGATCACGAGGCATCGCGCCCGCGCGTCGTTGCCCTTGCGGATCCAGCCAAAGACGTTGCCGCCGGCGTCGTCCGTGATGACCCATTCGAAGCCGGCCTGGTCGCAATCGAGCTCATGTAGCGCCGGCACGCTACGGTAGACGCGGTTGAGGTCGCGGATCAGCGACTGGATCCCGGCGTGCTTTTCCTGCTCCACGAGGTGCCAGTCCAGCGACTGATCGTGATTCCACTCGCGCTCCTGGCCGAACTCGCAACCCATGAACATCAGCTTCTTGCCGGGATGGCCGTACATGAAGCTGTAATAGGCGCGCAGATTGGCGAAGCGCTGCCAGTCGTCGCCGGGCATGCGACCGAGGATCGAGCGTTTGCCGTGCACGACCTCGTCATGCGACAGCGGCAGGATGAAGTTTTCCGAAAACGCGTAATGCAGGCCGAACAGGATGTCGCCGTGATGGTGCTTTCGATGGATCGGATCCTTGCCGATATAATTCAGCGTGTCGTGCATCCAGCCCATGTTCCATTTGTAGCCGAAGCCGAGCCCGCCGAACTCCACCGGCCGCGACACCTGCGGCCACGCTGTCGATTCTTCCGCCGCCGTCGTGGTTTGCGGATAACGCGAAAACACTTCGGTGTTGAAGCGGCGCAGGAAGTCGATGGCTTCGAGGTTCTCTCGCCCGCCATGCTTGTTCGGAATCCATTCGCCGGGCGGCCGGCTGTAGTCGAGATAGAGCATCGAGGCCACCGCGTCGACGCGCAGGCCGTCGATCGCGTAGCGGTCGAGCCAGAACAGCGCGTTCGACACCAGGAAGTTCACCACTTCGGTGCGGCCGTAATTGTAGATCAGGGTGCCCCAGTCGAGATGGCGGCCCTGCAGCGGATTGGCATGCTCGTACAGCGCGGTGCCGTCGAAATGACCGAGACCGTGGGGATCGTCGGGAAAATGCCCGGGCACCCAGTCGAGCCACACGGCAATTCCTTCGCGATGGCAGGCCTCGACCAGCGCGGCAAAGTCTTCAGGGCTGCCGAACCTGCTGGTCGGCGCGTACAGGCCGGTCGGCTGGTAGCCCCATGAGCCGTCGAACGGATGTTCGCTGATGGGAAGAAACTCGACATGCGTGAAGCCGAGATCCCGCACATAGGCCGGAAGCTGCTCGGCCAGTTCGCGATAGGTCAGCCACTCGTTGTCGCCCTTGCGCCGCCACGAGCCGAGATGGACCTCGTAGATGGAGACCGGCGCGCTCAAGGCATTCAGGCCGGATGGCGCCGGGCGCGGGCGGGACAATCTGGCTTCGTCGAAGACGATCGAGGCCGTCTTGGGACGGACCTCGGTGGCGAAGGCGAACGGATCGGCTTTCAGCGGCAAATGCTGGCCGTTCGGTTCGATGATATCGAACTTGTAGTGATCGCCGACGCGGGCCTGCGGAATGAACAACTCCCAATAACCGCTGCCGCGCACGCGCATCGGATGCCGCCGCCGGTTCCAGAAATTGAAATCGCCGACGACGCTGACGCCCTTTGCGTTCGGCGCCAGCACCACGAAGGCCACGCCGTCGACGCCGTCCTGCGTCATCGGGTGCGCGCCGAGCTTGTCGTAGATCTGCTGATGCGTGCCCTCGCCGAGCAGATACAGATCGAAATCGGTCAGGACAGGCGGAAAGCGGTAGGGGTCGTCCAGTTCGACGACATTGTCGCCGAAGCGGGCGCGCAGCTGATATTTTGTCGAGCCGTTCGGCAGCGGGCCGGCGAACAGCCCGGACTCGTGAATCTGCTCCAGCGGCGCGCGTTCGCCGTGTTCGCCGATCGCCTCGACATTCCGCGCTTCGGGGAGGAACGCGCGCACGACGTTCCGGCCGCCTTCGGCGTGGAGACCGAGATAACGGAACGGATCGGTGTGGCGGCCCTCGATGATCGCATAGGCCTCGGCGGAAAGTTTGGTCATGCGGCGGCGTCCGGTTGTTGCGAAAGGATTCGGATGATTCCGGTAAGCGGGACGCGCAACCAGTCGGGTCGATGCGACAGTTCGTACTCGACCTCGTAGAAGGCTTTCTCGAGCAGGAAGAAGTTCAGGATCTGGTCGGCGGCTGTATCACCGGCGGGCCAGAAGCGCTGGTTGGCGGTGGCCTCGCGATAGCTGGCGAGAAACGCGTCCACGGCCCGGTCGCGCCATTCGGCCAGCGCCGCAGCCAGCCGGTTCTGGTCGTGGGAACCGACTCTCAGGGCGCGCTCGTAGGCGGCGGTGGCCGAATAATCGATCGAGCGGATCAGGCCGGCGACGTCACGCGCCGCGGGCGCCTTGCGGCGGCGCTCGGCGATCGTGCGCCGGGGCTCTCCTTCGAAGTCGATGATGAAAATGTCGTCCTTGACGATCAACAACTGCCCGAGATGAAGATCGCCGTGGTGGCGGATATTGAGACCGTCGATGTCGCGCGGCAGCATCGCGTTGAGACGACCGGGCAGGCTTTCCTGCAGCGCCAGCAGCCGGTCGACCAGCGGTCGGTCGGCTTCCTTCAGCGTGTCGCGCCGCTGCCTGAGCGTGTCGGCGACGCGTTCGGCGCGGAGCAGGATGTCGTCGATCCAGCGCTGCACGTCTTCCGGTCGCGTTTGCTCCGGCACGAATTCGGGAAGCTCGCTGTTGCCGGCGAGCGCGACATGCATCTCGCCGGTGCGCCGCCCGGCTTGCGACATGTAGCGCAGATAGGGGACCTGCTCCTCGCTTTCGCCGGGGCGTTCGGACGCCGCCAGCAGGCGCTGCTCGTCGACGAAGCGGTCGAGATAGCTCGCGGTCACGATCCAGGCGTCACCCTGGTTGGCGACGAAGCTGTGGACGATACCGATGGCGCTTCGCTTGTCGCCGTCGACCAGTTCGACGCTGCCGAGCAGCGCGGGCGTGTTGGCGAAACCCACGACGTCGGTGAGGAAGCGCCCCATCTCGATCTCGGGGTTGATGCCGCTTTCCAGCTTCCGGTAGATCTTGACGACATAGTCTTCGTCGACCAGCGCCGTGCTGTTCGACTGTTCGGTCTCGACCGCGCGGATCCGCTCCGGCTGTCGCACCGGCCGGTCGGAGAAGCGGGTGGTGGGCTTGAATTCCAGCCGCAGTCCCTGTTCGCCTTCCTCGACAACGAGGGATTCGCGCAGGTTTCGAAGCAAGAGCGCGATGAAGATCTGGTCGGTCGCCACATCGAGCAGCGTTCCTTCGCGCGCCCCCTGGCGCACGGCGGCGAATGCATGCGGATTGTAGCGCTCGCGATCGAAGCGTACCCACTCGATCTGCATCGGCAGCACGTAGCGCGTGGTGACGCCGCGTTGCGTCGTCTCGAAAAAAGCGAGCCAAGGCCGGTTGTCGCCGATGTCGCAGAAGGGAACCGCCGAAACCAGGGTCGGCTGGATCGCCTTGGGCGATCGCTCCGGGTACCAGCGGGTGCGCGCCAGATGGGCCGGGAGCACGTCACGCTCGAACACGCCGCGCTCGCGCGCCAGCGATACCCAGGTGGCGTTCACCGGTACGACCAGTGTCTCGAACTCGGGCACTGCGCGGGGCACCACCGGCGCCGATTTGTCCGGCTCCTGCAACTCGAACCAGTAGAATCCGTACGGCGCCAGCGTGACCATGTAGGGCAGGTCGCCGATCGCCGGAAAGCGCGTGCGGCCGAGCATCTCCAGCGGAACACGTCCCTTCCATGCGGAGAGGTCGAGTTCGGTCGCCTGCGCCGATCGCGACAGGTTGGCGACGCACAGGATCACCTGGTCCTGATACTGGCGCACATAGCACAGCACCGAGCGGTTCTCCGGGCGGATGAACGTCATGGTGCCGCGGCCGAAGGCGAGCGTGGACTTGCGAACCGCGATCAGCCGCTTGGTGGCAGAGAGCAGCGAGGACAGACTGCGCGACTGCGCCTCGACGTTGACGGACTCATAGCCATAGACGGGGTCCATGATGGTCGGCGCATAGAGCCGCGCCGGATCGGCGCGGGAGAAGCCGCCATTGCGGTCCGGCGTCCACTGCATCGGCGTGCGGACGCCGTTGCGGTCGCCGAGATAGATATTGTCGCCCATGCCGATCTCGTCGCCGTAATAGATGATCGGCGTTCCCGGGAACGACAGCAGCAGTGAGTTCATCAGTTCGATCTTGCGCCGGTCGTTGTCCATCAGCGGCGCCAGGCGGCGGCGGATGCCGACGTTGATGCGGGCGCGGGGATCGTTGGCGTAGGTCGACCACAGATAGTCGCGCTCGACGTCGGTGACCATTTCCAGCGTCAGCTCGTCGTGATTGCGCAGGAACAGTGCCCACTGGCAGCTGTTCGGGATGTCGGGCGTCTGGCGCAGGATGTCGGTGATCGGGAAACGGTCTTCCTGCGCGATCGCCATGTAGATACGCGGCATCAGCGGGAAGTGATAGGCCATGTGGCATTCGTCGCCGCGGCCGAAATATTCCTGTACGTCCTCCGGCCATTGATTGGCCTCGGCGAGCAGCACCTTGCCCTTGGCGTAGGCGTCGAGTTCGCGGCGCAGCCCTTTGATGATGGAATGCGTCTCCGGCAGGTTCTCGTTGTTGGTGCCGTCGCGCTCGCAGAGGTAGGGAATGGCGTCGAGACGGAAGCCGTCGACGCCGGTGTCGAGCCAGCGCTTCATCACCTGCACCAGCGCGCTCACCACGCGCGGATTGTCGAAGTTCAGATCCGGCTGGTGCGAGAAGAAGCGGTGCCAGTAGAACTGGCCGGCTTCCGGATCCCAGGTCCAGTTCGACTTCTCGGTATCGGTGAAGATGATCCGGGTGCCCTGGTATTTCTGGTCGGTGTCGCTCCAGACGTACCAGTTG
>DATCXE010000163.1:0-5940 GCA_036565985.1 Bradyrhizobium sp. | reverse complement strand
CACCGTCCGGGACTGCGCCAAGGAGAAGTAGCCACCGTGGGGGATCCGGGCGAGCCGTCCCGACCGCTGCTGGCGGTCAGCAACATCGAGGTGATCTACGACCACGTGATCCTCGTGCTGCGCGGCGTGTCGCTCGAGGTGCCGCAGGGCGGCATCGTGGCGCTGCTCGGCGGCAACGGCGCCGGCAAGAGCACGACGCTGAAGTCGATCTCGACGCTGCTCGCCTCCGAACGGGGCGCAGTCACCAAGGGTTCGATCGAATTTCGCGGTGAGCGCACCGACCAGCTCACCCCCGGCGATCTCGTCGGCATGGGGATGGTGCAGGTGATGGAAGGCCGGCACTGCTTCGGCCATCTCACCGTCGAGGAGAACCTGATCACCGGCGCCTATACGCGCTCCATCAGCAGGTCGCAGCTGCGCGACGAGCTGGAGCGGATCTACGCCTACTTCCCGAGGCTGAAGGTGCGACGCTCGAGCCTGGCCGGGTACACTTCGGGCGGCGAGCAGCAGATGATCGCCATCGGCCGCGCCATGATGGCGAAGCCGAGCATGCTGTTGCTCGACGAGCCGTCGATGGGGCTGGCGCCGCAGATCGTGGCCGAGATATTCGAGATCGTCCGCGACCTCAACCAGAAGGAAGGCGTCAGCATCCTGCTTGCCGAGCAGAACACCAACGTCGCCCTGAAGTACGCCGACTACGGCTACATCCTGGAGAGCGGCCGCATCATGATGGACGGACAGGCCAGGGCCCTGGCGGAGAACAAGGACGTCAAGGAGTTCTATCTCGGAATGTCGTCGGACGGCCGCAAGAGCTTTCGCGACATGAAATCGTATCGCCGCCGCAAGCGTTGGGTTTGATCTGGCTCATCAAGCGTGCACTCTTGCGGCGACGAGGCGATGGAAACTGATCTTTCCCCAACGCTTGCTCGAGCGATGTGAGCACCCACTAGCCTGTTGAAGGCAATCGGTGTATAAGCATCTCATGAGTTGGGATGCGAACGACGTAGCACTGCTCAAGAAACTCTGGGCCGATGGTCACAGCGCTGGCCAGATCGCCAATCGACTTGGCTTAAGCCGCAACGCTGTGAGCGCCAAGTTGAAGCGCATGGGCCAGAAGCGAGGCCGCAAGCCGCCAACCGCCAGCCCCAGGATCGTGTCGGTGCCGAAGCGCGCTCCGGCAACGCTTGCGGCCTGCGCCCGCCCGGTGGACCGGGTTGTGTCGCCGCGCAAGCAGGCCGGGAAGCAAGTCGCAAGTCAGCCGAAGGAATTCACCAAGCATCAGCTTTACGCCATGCTGGCTGATGCGGTCAGGAATACGGGTTCACGCGCCAAACCCTCGCCTGATCGCCGCCGCGGATGACAGTCACCGGGACGTGACTGCTTCGTCCTCCTGCAGGACGAGGTGCAAATTAATGCAGGATGCGCGGCATTTGACCTCGCAATAGCGCCTGCCGATACCTATCTGTGATTCAGGAAGGAAATTCGCCCAGGGACAACTCCGCAAAGGAGCCATCTCATGGCGAACGTACTGTCCACTGGGGCTTGGCTTTCTGCCCCGACCAAAAAGCCCTCGTTCTTTTCGCGCTTGTTGCGTGCGCAGATGGAATCCCGTCAGCGACGGGCGGATCGCGTCGTCAAACAGTATATTGCTACCCACGGGCTGCAAAAGCTGTCGGACAACGGCGAGCGCGAGATCAGTCGCCTGCTCTCCAACGCCTGGCGGTAACCATGATCACACTCATCATCATCCATGTGGCGAACCGGCTTGCCCGTGTCGGCAGGGAGGCTCGCGATATGTGGCGCGAAACGCGACAGCTTCGCCGCAGCCTTGGCGGGCCTGCGGAGGAGTAGGCCCGCGGCCGCGTTTCGTTTGACCACGCGCACGCTTTGGCAGCACTCCTTGACTGCCCAAGCCCACCGACCAGGTTCATTGCCCCCGACGGCGGATATGCTCGCCGCCGTCGGGGGCGTGAGCCGCCCCGACGCCTCATGCAGGATGCCTGCCTGTCCGGTATAATGCGGTCCTGACCGCGATAACCGGAGACATCCGAGAATGAAAAAGATCAGGGTCGGCCTGGCCGGCGGCGGCTTCGTCGCCGAACTGCACATGCATGCCTACAGGCGCGTCTACGGCGTCGATGTCGAGGTCAGGGCCGTCGCCGCCCGGGGCGACCACGTGGTCGATTTTGCGAGCCGGCACCGGATTCCGACCGCCTACCGCAGCTTTCGCGACCTGATCACTGACGGCGAAATCGACGTCGTCGATATCTGCACGCCTCCCAATCTGCACGGCTCGATGATCGTCGAGGCGATGCAGGCGGGCAAACATGTCATCTGCGAAAAGCCGTTCGCCGGCTATTTCGGGCGCGAGGGCGACCAGGCGCCGATCGGCAGGCATGTGCCGAAGGCATTGATGTACCAGCGCGTGCTGGAGGAGATGGAGGGTATCCGCAGCGCGATCGGCAAGACCGGCAAGCTCTTCATGTACGCGGAAGACTGGATCTATGCGCCGGCGGTGACCAAGACCGCGGAGATCCTGAAAGCGACCAAAGACAAGATCCTGTTCATGAAGGGCGAAGAGAGCCACAGCGGCTCGCATGCCGCGCACGCGGCGCAATGGGCCATGACCGGCGGCGGCTCGCTGATCCGGATGGGCTGCCATCCGCTCTCCGCGGTGCTTTATCTGAAGCAGGTCGAAGCGAAGGCCCGCGGCGAGACGATCGGGGTTGCCAGCGTGACCTGCGACGTCGGCAATGTGACCGCATGCCTGCGCGCCGACGAACGCGCCGTGCTCAAGGCCAATCCGGTCGATGTCGAGGACTGGGGCGCGCTGACCGTCACCTTCTCCGACGGCACCAAGGCAACGGTATTTTCCGGCGACATGATCGTGGGCGGCGTGCGCAACCTGATCGAAACCTATACCAGCGGCGGCGCCCTGTTCGCCAACATCACGCCGAACACGCACATGATGAGCTACCAGACCAGCGAGGAGAAGCTCGCGGGCGTCTACATCACCGAGAAGGTCGACCGCAAGACCGGCTGGCAATACGTCTGCCTCGAGGAGGAATGGACGCGCGGCTACCTGCAGGAGATCCAGGACTTCATGGAATGCGCGGCCACGGGCCGGCAGCCGCTGTCGGATCTCGCTCTCGCCTTCGAGACCATCAGGGTCAACTACGCCGGCTATTGGGCGGCCGAAGAGGGGCGGCGCGTGATGCTGTGAGGGCCGGGAAGGCACGGCCGGTCGACCGCGGAGGGTGTTGCATTCCGATTGCCGAGGGCGCAACCTCGTCACCAAGCTGGAAAATGCATCCTGGAGGCCTCGATGCGATTTCTGTTGCTTGCTTCTGCGGCGGTCGCTGGCCTGGCCTGTGCCGCACCGTCTGCGGCGTTTGCGCTCGAACTCATCGGCCAGGCCGGCATTCTCGGCGAATGGGAACTGACCGCGAACCTCGAAGCCGCCGCCGGCAGGCAGGAATTCGCCGGGCCGATCACACTGAAGCACACCGGTATCTGCACCACTGACGAGCCCGAAAGGCGCACCGGCGATATCCGGATCCAGATGATCGGTGCCTCGCGCGTAAAGGCCACCCTCACCATCGAGGGCAACCCATGCACCTACAGCGCCACCAAATCCGATGCCTATGTCGGCACCATGAGTTGCCGGGACCGCCGCGACGTGCCGATGCGGCTCTGGGTGAAATAGCGAGTGGCCGGATTGCTCCGGCCACCCCGAACCTGTTCTCGCTGAAGAACCTAGCGCGCCGGCGCTGTGGAGGCGGTCTTGGTGGTGCGCAGCGCCATGATCTCCGGCCGTTGTGAGTCGGCATCCTTGGTGAGCGAAATCACTTTCGCGGTGTACTGCTTCGCCTTGTCACCGCTGCCGGATTTGGTGGCGGCCTTGGCGGCACCGACATAGGCGGCGAGCCGGTTATGTTCCTTGGCGAGCACGGCCTCATAGGCAGCGAGCGCCTCCGTGGCCATTCCACTCTCGAGCAGCATCGCGCCATAGAGTTCGCGTGCCGGCGCAAGCGGCCCGGGCGTCACCGGATGCTTCTCGGTCTTGTCCTCCGCATCGGCCGCTGCGCTCATGGCCTTGAGCGCGTCATCGCGCTTGCCCTCGGCATATAGCACCCAGGCGCCTGCGACCTGCTGCTGGATGCCGACGATTTCGGACCAATAGGCGTCCTTTGCTTCCTTCAGTTTCGCGCTGAGTTCGCCGAGCTTGTCGACGTCCGGCTTCGCTCCAGCCGGATCGCCGGATCGCGCCTTGCCGAGCGCGCGGGCAAAATGCGTCACCGCGTCCGCGTAGAGGTATTTGGTCTGCCGCGGCTGAAGCTCGGCTGCGGCCTTCCAGTCGCTGCGTTCGACCACGTAGCGCGCGTTGCTCGCGGCGACCCCGAACGGGCCGGCGAAGCGATCGGTCTTGAAGTCAATTGCATTCAACTCGTCGATAACGGCCTTCGCCTTCTTGTCCTGCGCGAGCTGGAGATACGCGTAGACCAGGTAGTCCATGCCGTGGGCCTGGTCGTGCTGCTCTCCATCAAGTTTGGCGACCCGCGCGGATTCCGCGTTCGCCGCGATCGATTCCTTCCAGTATCCGACACGCGTGAAAATATGCGAGGGCATGTGCTGTGCGTGCGGTGCCGCCGGCGCGATCCTGGCGTAGCGCCTGGCGGCGGTAAGGCCCTTTTCCGCGATCGCGGGATAGTCATACAAATGAATCAGATAGTGCGCGACGCCGGGATGTTGCGGTAGCCGCTTGAAGATCGGCTCGAGCAGCGCCGCACCCTTGAGCTGATTAGCGTAGGTCTTGTCGGTCGGAGATGCCGCCACGTTGAGCGTAATCGCATACCCGATCTGTGCCTCATCGTCCTTCGGATAGCGCAGCGCCACCTGTTCCTGCGCCTTGAGGTATTTTTGCACACGGGTGCGATGGTCCATCTTGTCGTAGTCGACATACATGTTGGCAAGCGCGTCGATGTAGTCGCGCTCGCGTTGCGTCCTGGCATTCATCGCCTTGGCTTTTTGTATCGCCTCGAGCCCGAGCGGGAGGTTTGCCGGCGGCGGTGGCGCGTGCGGGTTGTAAAGCAGGCTCAGCGCTATGCCCCAATACGCCATGGCGCAGTTCGGATCGGCCTTGAGGACATCCTCGAACGTCTGCTTCGAGGAGCGATACCAGAACGAGTGCTGATAGAGCATGCCCTGATCAAACAGCTTCTGCGCTGCAGGCTTGCAGGATGTTTCGAAGCGAACCTTGCCCAGGTTCTTGGCGCTATTGGCTGCGAGTGCCGGGCCGGCAGAAAGCACCGCCACGGCGGTGGTAGCGACGAGTAGCTCCCTCATGGTGTGTCTCCATTTCGGATTTGTGCATTGCGACGCAAATTGTCCGATCAACGAGCCCACGTGTTCCACCCAGGGCAGGCTGCGCCCCTGCCCTGTTTGATGTCAACCGGCGTAACGACGCGGGCCGCGCGGATACAAGTCAACCGGTCGGCCCGACGGCGACGGCATCAGCTTCAACTTCTTCCTGGAGCTCAAAAACGCGGGTTTCGGCAGCCATTCCCTTCGCGATCACCAAATCCACGAACCGGCACTTGAAGCGCTGATCGATGCGCGTAAAGACCGCCTCGCTCACCAGAATTTGAGTGTCGTATTGCTTGTTCAGCCCTTCGAGCCTCGCCGCGAGATTCACGACGTTTCCCAGCGCCGTATAGTTCATCCGTTCCGACGATCCCAGATTACCTACGACTGCTTCGCCAACATGAATTCCAAAGCGCGTATAGAACGGCGGCAGTCCTTCTGCTTCAAACTGGCGATTGATCGCTTCATTGGCCGCCTTGGCCTTCAGCGCGGCCCGGCATGCAAGCTCACAATGATCCGTCTGCGGATTGGGCGCATTCCAGAATGCCATCACCGCGTCTCCTATGAACTTGTCGA
>DATCXE010000763.1:0-9176 GCA_036565985.1 Bradyrhizobium sp. | reverse complement strand
ATCGCGCGGCTCCGACAGTGCTGCCGCCATCGTCTCGACGCCGACCGGGCCGCCGCCGTAGTTCATTGCGATGGTCGTGAGATAGCGCCGGTCCATGGCATCGAGGCCGGCGGCGTCGACTTCCAGTGCGCTGAGCGCATGGTCGGCGATCGCGCGGTCGATCGAACTCGCGTCCGCTGCAGAGGCAAAGTCGCGCACGCGGCGCAGCAGCCGTCCGGCGATGCGCGGGGTGCCGCGGGCGCGGCGCGCGATCTCGTTGGCGCCGTCAGGCGTCATGCCGATATTGAGCACGCGGGCGCCGCGGGTGACGATCTTCTCGAGCTCTTCCTCGGTATAGAAATTCAGTCGCACCGGAATGCCGAAACGATCGCGCAGCGGATTGGTCAACAACCCTGCGCGCGTGGTGGCGCCGACCAGGGTGAATTTCGAAAGTTCGATCTTGACCGAACGCGCCGCTGGACCCTCGCCGATGATGAGGTCGAGCTGAAAGTCCTCCATCGCGGGATAGAGCACTTCCTCGACCGCCGGGCTGAGGCGGTGAATCTCGTCGATGAACAGCACGTCGCGCTCTTCGAGATTGGTCAGCAGCGCCGCGAGATCACCGGCCTTGGCGATCACGGGGCCCGAGGTGGCGCGAAAGCCTACGCCGAGTTCGCGCGCGACGATCTGCGCCAGCGTGGTCTTGCCGAGACCCGGGGGGCCTACGAACAGCACGTGGTCCAGCGCCTCGTTACGCTTGCGCGCCGCCTCGATGAAGATCGAGAGATTTTTCCGCGCCTGCGCCTGGCCGACGAACTCGGACAGCGATTGCGGGCGCAGCGCGGTGTCGCCGACGTCGTCGGAACGTCGCTCGGGCGTGACGATGCGGGAGGGCGTGTTCAATCGTTGCCCCGCTTGTACTTGTTCGGCAGCAGTTCGCCGATGCTCACGACTTTCGGCGTTTTTCCGTTGTCGGGAACGATGACGCGCGCGTTGGCGTCATAATCGTGGATCAGTTCGCGACAGATGCCGCAGGGCGAGACCACCGCGATCTTGCCGGGCTCCCCGGGCTTGGGGTGACGCACGGCGACGATGGTCTCGATACCGTGGTCGCCGGTTTCGGTGATGGCGCGGCCGATGGCAATCGCCTCGGCGCAGACCGCATTCCGGCCGACATAGGCGTCGATATTCACGCCGGTGACGATACGGCCGTCGCGGGTCCGCATCGCTGCGCCGACCTCCTGCCACCTGTTGCGATAGCGCTGGCTGATGGCCTCGGTGGCGATGGCGATCAGCTCTTCGTCGTTGTTACTCAGCATGGCGGAAAACGCATTCCTTCGTCAGTCGGTGGCCGGCCGGCGGCAGTCTACTTCGCCAGTTCCTTCAGGCCCAGCCGGATAAGCTGCGCGGTCTCCGCATTTTCACCGGCGCTGCGCGAGGCGGATGCAATGGCGGCCGCGGCCTGCGGCTGGCCATAGCCGAGATTGACCAGCGCCGAGATCGCATCCATGACCGGACGCGGCGCGCGCTGATCGTCGATCGCGCCGGCGAGATGCACCACGGCGGGATCGACGTTGGCAAAGGCAGGCGCCTTGTCCTTCAATTCGCTGACGATGCGCTCGGCGACCTTCGGGCCGACACCGGGCGTGCGCGTCACCGCAGCCTTGTCGCGCAGCGCGATGGCGTTGGCGAGTTCCGCCGGCGGCAGCGTCGAGAGAACAGCCAATGCGACCTTGGCGCCGACGCCCTGCACCGTCTGCAGCAGGCGAAACCATTCGCGCTCGAGATCGCTGCGGAAGCAGAACAGCTTGATCTGGTCCTCGCGGACGTAGGTTTCGATCGAGAGCACCGCGGCCTCGCCGGGCGACGGCAGCGCCTGCAGCGTGCGCGTCGAGCAATGCACCTGATAGCCGACGCCGCCGACGTCGAGGATCAAATAATCCTCGCCGTAGGAATCGATCAGGCCTTTCAGTTTGCCGATCATAGGCTGGCGACCCGCAACCGCAGCGCCACGCCGCCGCGATGATGCGCGTGCGTGATCGCGATCGCCAGCGCGTCGGCGGCATCGGGCGAGTTCGGCTCGGCCTTCGGCAGCAGGATCTTCAGCATGACCGCGATCTGGTTCTTGTCGGCGTGTCCGGCGCCAACCACGGTCTTCTTGACCTGATTGGGCGCATATTCCGCAACCGATATGCCGAACATTGCGGGCGCGAGCATGGCGACGCCGCGCGCCTGGCCGAGTTTCAGCGTGGCGACACCGTCCTTGTTCACGAAGGTCTGCTCGACTGCGGCCTCCGCCGGCCTGAAATCGCCGAGCACGGCGGCCAGCCCCTCGTGGATGGCCAGCAGGCGGCGGGCCAGCGGCAGATCGCCCGGCGGCTCCACCGAACCGCAGCCGATGAAGGCGAGGCGGTTGCCCTCGGTCTCGATCACGCCCCAGCCGGTGCGGCGGAGGCCGGGATCGATGCCGATGATCCGGACGGGTTGGCGAATCGATTGAGGTGTCATGGCGTAGTGATAACGCCAGAGCAGCGTGAACGAAACATAAAGAGAACGGAAATCCCCTGCCGTGGGTCGTCGTGCCCTACGCTCCCATGTCATCCCCGCGGAGGCGGGGATTCAGTACGCCGAAACTTCTCGGACCAAACTGAGGTCTCTGGGGTACTGGATCGCCCGGTCAAGCCGGGCGACGACGGCGGGGTGTGGAGAGGCGCCGGAAACCAATCACCCGCCCATCCTGGCGACCAGCGCGTCGGAAATTTCGAAATTGGCGTAGACGTTCTGGACGTCGTCGTGCTCGTTCAAGAGGTCCATCAGCTTCAACAGCTTCTCGCCGGTGTCGTCGTCGACGGCGACCGTGTTCTGCGGCTTCCAGGTCAGCGCCGCCTTGCGGGCTTCGCCGAATTTGGCTTCCAGTGCCTTGGCGACCTCGCGAAAGGTTTCCTGCGAGGCGTAGATCTCGTGGCCGCTTTCGCTGGAGATCACATCGTCGGCGCCGGCCTCGATCGCCGCGTCCAGCATCGCATCGTCGGAGGCGACGCCTGAATCGTATTCGATGATCCCGGTGCGATCGAACATGAAGGCGACCGAGCCGGTTTCGCCGAGATTGCCGCCCGATTTGGAGAAGAAGGAACGGATGTCGGAGGCGGCGCGGTTGCGGTTATCGGTCAGCGCCTCGACGATCACGGCGACGCCGCCGGGACCGTAGCCCTCGTAGCGGATCTCGTCGTAGTTCTCGCTTTCGCCGCCGGTCGCCTTCTTGATGGCGCGCTCGATATTGTCCTTCGGCATGTTTTCCTGGCGCGCCGCGATCACGGCCGCTCGCAGCCGCGGGTTCATCGCGGGGTCCGGGGTTCCGAGCTTGGCCGCGACCGTGATTTCCCGCGCCAGCTTGCCGAACAGTTTCGACTTCTGGGCATCCTGCCTGCCCTTGCGGTGCATGATGTTCTTGAATTGGGAATGGCCGGCCATGCAGGGCTCTCTGGGGTTCGTCCGGGAGGAAATGGGGGTGAATTGCGGCGTTATAGGCCGGCAATCGGGCGAAATCAAAGAATTGCGGCCGGCTCGGCTACTAAAGTAGCTCCCGTCCGCCGGAATATCAGCCAGTTGTTAACCATGATTTCATGCTCGGATGAGAGGATTTTCCACCCTTCCTCAACTTCCAAGAGATGCCATGGCGCTCGGTTTGTTCAAAAAGCAGGTGCCGCAAACCACCGCGCCTGTCGCGGAAGCCAAGGCTGCGCAGGCTCCGGCCGCGAGCGAGACCGCCGAGAGCGACTCGGCCAGGGAGATTCTTGAACTCCTGGACCTCGAACTCGGCGCGATGATCCGCCAGCTCGAGCGCGCGGCCAATTCGGTCGCGGGCGGCGCCGAGGCGACCGCGGCGACGCTTTCCACCATTCGCCGGCGCACCGATGCGCTGACCGGCCGGACCGCCGCCGCGCAGGGCACGGCGACGACCTTCTCGCACGCCGCCGACAAGTTCACCGATTCGGCGCAGGGGATCGGCTCCCAGGTCCGCGACGCCGGCAAGCTTGCCGATCAGGCCGGAGAGGCCGCGCGCCAAGCCAGCGCCAATGTGGATCGCCTGCGGGAGTCCTCGGCAGCGATCGGCAATGTCGTCAACCTGATCGCGCAGATCGCGCGGCAGACCACGCTGCTCGCGCTCAATTCCACCATCGAGGCCGCGCGCGCCGGCGAGGCCGGACGTGGTTTCGCCGTGGTCGCCACCGAGGTGAAGGCGCTCGCGGTGCAGACCCAGAACGCCACCAAGGAAATCACCAAGAAGATCGAGGCGCTGCAGCGCGACGCCGCGGGCTCGGTCGACGCCGTGCATCGCATCTCGCAGGCGATCGAAGCCATCCGCCCGGTGTTCGAGAACGTCAACGGCGCGGTCGCCGAGCAAAACGCGACCACCGGCGAAATGGCCGACAACGCGGCCTCCGCCTCCAGCTTCATCGCCTCGGTCGGCGACAGCGCCACTGAAATAGACAGCGCGGCCAGGGAAGCCGAGGCGCACGGCGAAACCGTCGCCAAGGCCGGCCGCGCCGTCGCTACTTTTGCGCAGAAGCTGAAGTCGCGCTGCGCCGTGCTGCTGCGTCAGGGAGAGAAAGAAGGCGACCGCTACGAGCGCCGCAAGGACGAAAGGCTGCCTTGCAGCCTCAAGATCGAGATCACCACCCCGCGCGGGGTGATATCAGCACCGGTCTACGAAATTTCCAGGGGAGGCATTCTGGTCAGCGGGACCGGCGCGGAAGCGCTGCAGGAGGGCCAGAGCTTCGACGCCGTTCTGGAGCATGTCGGCGTCTGCCGCATTCGCATCCTCCAGCGCTCGAAAGCCGGCGCTCACGCGCAGTTCGAACGGCCGGATACGGCGCTGATGGAGAAGATCGAAGACAGGCTGTGGTCGATCCAGGACGACAACACCGAAGCCGTCACCCGCGCGATGGAAGCCGGCGCCGCGCTGACGAAGATCTTCGAGAACGGCGTGGCGAGCGGCGCCATCTCGATCGAAGAGATGTTCGACACCAACTATGTCGAGATACCGGGCAGCAATCCTGTGCAGTATCGCACTGGGATACTGGACTGGGCCGATCGCGCCTTGCCGCCGTTCCAGGAAGCGTTCCTCGCCAGGGACCCGCGGATGGCATTCTGCGCGATGATCGATCGCAACGGGTACCTCCCCGTTCACAACAGGATCTACTCGCACCCGCAGCGGCCGGGCGACGTCACCTGGAATACCGCCAACAGCCGCAACCGCCGCATCTTCAACGATCCGGCGGGTCTTGCCGCCGGACGCAACCTGCGCGCCTACCTGATCCAGAGCTACGCCCGCGACATGGGCAACGGCAACACCGTGATGATGCGCGAGATCGACGTGCCGGTGCGCGTCAACGGCCGCCACTGGGGCGGCTTCCGCACCGCCTATCGGCTCTGAACCGTTCCCCGTCGCCCGCCACGCGGCTTGCGAGGCCGCAGATCGGCAATCGCGGCGGCACGCGCTTCATATTCCCGTCGTCATTGGCGCGTTAGCTGACACGCTTCAACAAGGCGTGTGCAGCTAAATGACGACGATCATATTAAGCTGCCCAAAACTGAAGCAGGCGCGTTGCACAATCATGTGATCTGCTGCGTTGGCGATGCAGGACAGCATTGCGAAAAGTAATCTCGCTTCCGCCCGTGTCGCGGCGCGATATTTTGCAGGCCTCGCCACATGTCCGCCGCCCCGCGCGGCCGAACCTCAGGGGATGCTTATGGCAACAATGCTGACCATCAATGGCGAACAGATATCCTTTGAAGCTCCGGCGGACATGCCGCTGCTCTGGGTGATCCGCGACATGCTCCACCTTACCGGCACCAAGTACGGCTGCGGAATTGCGCAGTGCGGCGCCTGCACCGTGCATGTCGACGGCAAGCCGGTGCGATCCTGCGTTCTCCCGGTCGGCGCATTGAATGGCCGCACCATCACGACCATCGAGGGCGTCGGCGCGTCTCCCGCCGGCGCCAAAGTACAAAAGGCCTGGCTCGATCTCGAAGTGATCCAGTGCGGCTATTGCCAGTCCGGCCAGATCATGTCGGCCGCAGCGCTGCTGGCCTCGACGCCCAATCCCGATGATTCCGACATCAACGCCGCGATGTCCGGAAATATCTGCCGTTGCGGCACCTATGTGCGGATCCGCGAGGCCATCAAGCTGGCCGCATCCGGACGCTCTTCATAGGAGGCGCGCCATGAGTTCTTTCGAAAAAGTCCCCGCAACGAAAACCAATTTCGATCTTTCGCGCCGCTCGCTGCTGACCGGTGGTCTCGCCGCCGGCTTCACGCTCGCCTTCCACCTGCCGCTTCGCGCCGCCGTCAACGAGCCGGTGCAGCCGCCCGATGTGACCGAGGGCAAGTTCGCGCCGAACGCCTTCATCCGGATCGACGAAACTGGAAAGGTCACGCTGGTGATGCCGCAGGTCGAGATGGGCCAGGGCGTCTACACGTCGATTCCGATGATCCTCGCGGAAGAGCTCGACGCCGACATCGCGCAGGTCGCGCTGCTGCACGCGCCGCCGAACGACAAGCTTTACGGCAATCCGACCTTCGGCCTGCAGGTGACCGGCAATTCGAACTCGATCCGTGCCTTCTGGAAGCCGCTGCGGAACGCAGGCGCGAGCGCACGCGCCATGCTGGTGCAGGCCGCAGCCGCCGAGTGGCAGGTCGAGCCTTCGGGCTGCACGACGTCGAAGAGCGAGGTTACGCACAGCGCGAGCGGGCGAAAGCTCTCCTATGGCGCGCTGGCAATCGCCGCCAGCCGGCAGTCACCGCCGAAGGACGTACCGCTGAAGGATCCGAAGGACTTCGTCTATATCGGACAACCGATAAGGCGGCTCGATACGCCGGACAAGACCAACGGCAAGGCGGTTTACGGCATCGACGCGATCCTGCCGGACATGAAATTTGCAACAGTCGCCGCTTGTCCCGTGTTCGGCGGCAAGGTCGACAAGGTCGACGACAGCGCCGCGAAGAAGATTGCAGGTGTGCGCAAGATCGTGGTGCTCGACGACATGGTCGCTGTGATCGGCGATCACATGTGTGCGGCCAGGAAGGGCCTGGACGCGCTCAAGATTGACTGGAACGAAGGACCTAACGCGAAGGTCAGTTCGAAAGACATCTGGCAGGACCTGCGCGCCGCCAGTGAGAAGGACGGCGCGGTTGCCAAATCGGTCGGTGATATCGCCAAGGGACTTTCCACCGGCGACAAGTTCGAGGCTGCATTCGAACTGCCGTTCCTCGCGCACGCGGCGATGGAGCCCCTGAACGCCACCGTTCACGTCCGGCCTGACGCCTGCGAGATCTGGACCGGTACGCAGATCGTAAGCCGGGTGCAGGCGGAGGCCGCCAAGGCGGCGGGGCTGCCGGTCGAGAAAGTGATCGTCAACAACCACCTGCTCGGCGGCGGCTTCGGCCGCAAGCTCGAGCCGGACATGGTGGTCGCCGCGGTGCGCGTGGCAAAGCAGGTCGACTATCCGGTGAAGGTGGTGTGGACGCGCAAGGAAGACACCCAGCACGACGTCTACCGCCCAGTCTATCGCAACAACATCGCAGCGACGCTGGTCGACGGCAAGGTCGCCGCCTGGAAACACAAGGTCACGGGCTCGGCCATATTGGCGCGCTGGCTGCCGCCCGCGTTCCAGAAGGGCATCGACATCGACGCCGTCGACGCCGCGGTCGATGTGCCCTACGACATCCCGAACTTCCATGTCGAATATGTCCGCGCCGAGCCTCCGGCGGTGCCGACCGGCTTCTGGCGTGGCGTCGGGCCCAACAACAACGTGTTTGCGGTCGAATGCGCGATGGACGAACTGGCGCGCAAGGCCGGCAAGGACCCGATCGAATTCCGCCGCGCCATGCTGGGCAGCAAGCCGCGCGCGCTGGCAGTGCTCAATCTCGCGGCGGAAAAAGCCAGTTGGGGCGAGAAACTTCCGCCGCGCGTCGGCCGCGGCGTCTCCCTGCAGCCGTCGTTCGAGACGTTCATCGCGACCATCGTGGAAGCCGAGGTCGACGAAAAGGGCGGGGTCAGGCTGCGCCGCGTCACCTCGGTGGTCGACACCGGCATCGCCGTCAATCCCGACACCGTGAAGGCGCAACTGGAGGGCGGATTGATCTTCGGACTGACCGCCGCGCTCTATGGCGAGATCACGATCGACAAAGGCCGCGTGCAGCAATCGAATTTCCACGACTACCGGATGCTGCGCATCAACGAGACGCCGAAGATCGAGGTCCACGTCGTGAAAAGCGGCGAGCCGCCCGGCGGCATCGGCGAGACCGGCGTCAATGGCGGGCCGCCGGCGCTGCGCAACGCGATCTATGCCGCAACCGGCGTGGCGCTGCGGCGCCTGCCGATCGACCGGTCGTTGATCGCCGCGGGAAAGAAAGCATGACACGGGCTGTGCGCATCCTCGTGGGCCTCGCCGTCGTTGTCATTGCCGCGATCGCGATCGGCACCTGGATCATCCGCGGGCCCGGCCCGCTCGACTTTTCCGTCGGCCCCAAGGTCTCGCTCGCAGACTATCGCGGGACGAGACCTTCCGGCGTACCGGTGGCGCTTGGGAAGGCGAGCCTGGTCGAACGCGGCGAATATCTGGCCAAGGCGGCGGACTGCATGGTCTGCCATACCAGGCCCGGAGAAAAGGAATATGCCGGCGGACTCGGATTCAAGTTGCCGTTCGGCACGCTCTATTCGACCAACATCACCCCGGACAAGGAAACCGGCATCGGCAATTACAGCGACCGGGATTTCCTGAACGCGGTCCAGCGCGGCAAGCGCCTCGACGGCGCCATGCTCTATCCGGCGATGCCTTATCCGTCCTACACCTACATGAGCGACGAGGACGTGCTGGCGGTCAAAGCCTATCTGTTCAGCCTGCCGCCGGTGCGCGCCGCGGCGCCTGAAAATACGCTCTCGTTCCCGTTCAACCAGCGCTGGGCGATGCTGTTCTGGTCGGCGATGTTCAATCCGGACACGCGCTTTGCGCCGGACACCTCGAAGAGCCCGGAGTGGAACAGAGGCGCGTATCTCGTGGAGGCGCTGGCCCATTGCGGCGAATGCCATACGCCGCGCAACCTCGCCTTTGCGCTCGACAACCGCAAGAAATTCGCCGGCGCCGTAACGGCGGGCTGGCGCGCCTTCAACATCAGTTCGGATAAAAATACA
>DATCXE010000740.1:0-9466 GCA_036565985.1 Bradyrhizobium sp. | reverse complement strand
AGCCCTGCGACCGCGGCGCGAAATCCGTCCACGATCGACAATCCACGGGTGATGCCGAGCAGATCCGGCAGCCGGACAAAGGCGCGTTCGCGCGCTGCCCCGAGTGCGGCGCGCACCGCGGCTTCGCCGATCGGCTGACCGGTCCCGCCGCTCCACAGCCGGGCGGTCACGCCCTCGAAGCCGGTCTTGCGGGCGAGGTCGCCGACGCGCTCGCCGGCGATGATCAGTTCGCCGCGCTCGCCGTCGACATGGCTGAGCACGGTTTCGGCAGCGGGGATCCCGTCCAGGCCGATCGGGGTCTTTGAAAGCTGAATGTTCATGGAGGCACTCCTTTGTTCCGCTTTAAAGGTCGGGCCTCTCGACAGCTTGATCAATCTTGATTATGTAAATCAATATGAAAAAATCCGCCGGGCTCTATCTCTCCGCCCGCGAGGCCTCCGCCGAACTCGCGATCTCGCAGGCGACGCTCTACGCCTATGTCAGCCGCGGGCTGATCCGCTCCGAACCGTCGGAGGATTCCCGCAGCCATCGCTACCGTGCCGAGGACATCCTCACGCTGAAGGAGCGGCGAACCCCGTCGCCCGAGCCGCGCGGCCTGCGCAGTTTCGACGCCGATCTGCCGGTGATGGATTCTGCCGTGGCGACCATCACCGAGAACGGGCCGATCTACCGCGGCGTCAATTGCGTCGACCTCGCCGAAGCCGACACGCTCGAACATGCCGCGACGCTGTTGTGGGACGTCACCGGCGTCGATCCGTTCGAGCAGGACAATTGCCCTGTCGTGTCGGATGAAATGCGCGCCGTCGCCGACGCCACGCGGCATGCCAATGCGATCGATCGCGCCATCGCCGTGCTGGCGCTCGCGGCCAGCGCCGATCCGCGCGCCTTCACCCGCGCCCCCGAAGGGCGGGCGCTGCTCGGCGGCCGCATCATTCGCCTGGTGGTCGCGACCATGCTGAACGCCAAATCATCGGCGAAACCGCTGCATTTGCAGGTCGCGCGCGGCTGGGCGCCTGATAACAAGCACGCCGCCGACCTGCTCCGCCGGGCGCTGGTGCTGCTGGCCGATCACGAATTGAACGCCTCGACCTTCACCGTGCGCTGCGCGGCCTCGACCGGACTGAACCTCTACGATTCGGTCATCGCTGGCCTGGTCGCGCTGAAAGGTCCGAAACACGGTGGCGCCGGCGTGCTGGCGGCGCAGCTTTTGAAGACCCTCGCCAATGGCGACGTCGCCCCTGTCATCCGCGAGCGCGTGGCGTTGGGGGAGCGCTTTGCCGGCTTCGGCCACGGCGTCTACAAGCACGGCGACCCCCGTGCGAAGGCGCTGCTTGCGGCGCTGGCGCGCTCCGGCGCCGACCGCAAGTTCACCCATGAAATCCCTGAACGCATCGCCGAAGCGACCGGCGAGTTCGTCAACATCGACTATGCGCTGGCGGTGCTGGTGCATACGCTCGGGCTGCCGTCCGGCCACGAACTCGTGCTGTTTTCGATGGCGCGCACGGTCGGATGGATTGCGCATGCCTCCGAGCAATTGCAGCACGGCCGGCTGATCCGGCCCCGCGCGCGCTATGTCGGGCCTGCGCCGGGCCGCGGCCCGGTCCGGGCCTGACGGCGGCGCAGCGTCCAGGCGCCGAATGCCGCGATCGCGCCTGCGACTACGGCCAGGATCCACAAATGTTTGCCGACGTGCTCGTGATGCGGGAAGCCGGCATAGCGGTGCAGCGCCGCAACTGCGAGTACGCCCGGCAGCACATGCGCGAATGCCCAGGCGACCACCGCCGGAATATTGACGCCGTAAAACCTGGCTGGCGGCATCCCCAGCGCGCCCGCCGTGACCGGCACAAAGGCCCGGATCGGCGGCACGAAGCGTGCAAAAAACACCGCCAGCGCGCCCCAGCGATGGAAGAACGCTTCGCTCTGCGCCATGACGGCGGGATATCCTGACATTGGCCAGGCGGCGAGGATTTCCCGTTGCGAGCGATGGCCCGCCCAGTAAGCCGAGCCATCGCCGAGCAGGGCGCCGGCAATGGCTGCTGCCAGTACACCCCACAGTTGCAGTTCGCCCCCCGGCACCAGCGCGCTCAGGGCCAGGATGATGGTCGAGCCCGGCACCAGCGCGCCCGCGACCGGGACCGCCTCCAGCAGGGCCGCGAGGAACAGCGTGAGATAGGCCAGCCAGGGATGCGCCGAGACGAAGGCTATCAGGGGATCGAGGAATGTCGTCACGGAAGTCCTGTTTCTGGGCGGTCGGCCCGATTTCCAGCTAACAGTTCCGGATCGGGCCTGAAAGGGCGCCGGACCGCAGATTCCAGACCGGCGGCGCCGGTCCTCGCGCAAAAGTGCAGCGTGATTCGCAGGGCAGCCCTCCAAAAACCTGACAGATGACCTATCTCGATGATAAGGCGAGGGAACTTTGATTGCGGCGCGGGCTTCTGCCGGCCCTTGCTCTCTGCTAGGTTTGCACAAGCCCCCATCCGCAGCCATTCAGCAAATTCGGTTTCGGGAACGCCCGGGACCTCGGAGGATTGATGACGACCGCCGCCATGAGCAAAGTTTCGGAGCCCGCCGGTATGCCCGACATGAAGGTGTCGGTCCGGCAGGTTTTCGGTATCGACAGCGATCTCGAAGTGCCGGCCTATTCCGAAGTCGACCCGCACGTGCCGGAAGTCGATTCGGACTACCGCTTCGACCGCGCCACCACGCTTGCGATCCTCGCGGGCTTTGCGAAGAACCGCCGCGTCATGGTGACCGGCTATCACGGCACCGGCAAATCGACCCACATCGAGCAGGTCGCCGCACGCCTCAACTGGCCTTGCGTGCGCGTCAACCTCGATAGCCACATCAGCCGTATCGATCTAGTCGGCAAGGACTCGATCGTCGTCCGGGACGGCAAGCAGGTCACGGAATTCCGCGACGGCATTCTGCCGTGGGCGCTGCAGCACAACATTGCGCTGGTGTTCGACGAGTACGATGCCGGCCGTCCCGACGTGATGTTCGTGATCCAGCGCGTGCTGGAAGTTTCCGGTCGCCTGACGCTTCTCGACCAGAACAAGGTGATCAAGCCGCATCCGGCATTCCGCCTGTTCTCGACCGCCAACACGGTCGGCCTAGGCGATACTTCGGGCCTCTATCACGGCACCCAGCAGATCAACCAGGGCCAGATGGACCGCTGGTCGATCGTCACCACGCTGAACTATCTGGCGCATGACGAGGAAGTCGAGATCGTGCTGTCGAAGGCGCATCACTATCGCACGCAGGAAGGCCGCGACATCGTCAACAAGATGGTGCGGCTTGCCGATCTCACCCGCAACGCGTTCGCCAACGGCGACCTGTCGACGGTGATGAGCCCGCGTACGGTGATCACCTGGGCCGAGAACGCCGACATCTTCGGCGACATCGGCTTCGCGTTCCGCGTCACCTTCCTCAACAAGTGCGACGAACTGGAGCGGCCGCTGGTGGCCGAGTTCTACCAGCGCTGCTTCAATCAGGAACTGGCCGAGTCCGCGGTGAACGTGGCGCTCTCGTAGTCGTCGTCCCCGCCTAGTGCGCAATTGCGCACGGGGCGCGGGGACCCATACGCCGCGACGTTTCGGTGGGGTGATGGTGCTAGATATCGGCAGAATAATAATCGCCGGTGGTTATGGGTCCCTGCGTTCGCAGGGACGACGGCGGTGAGGTGGGAATGACGACGTCCAATTCCAAATTCCGTACCGGATCCAAGGAAGCGCCGACCGAGCCGTTCAAGCGCGCCGTAACCTCCTGCCTGCGCGCGATCGCAAGGGCGCCGGAGCTGGAAGTGACGTTTGCGGCCGAGCGCCCGGGCCTCGCGCCGGGCAAGGCGCGGTTGCCGGAGCCGGCCCGCAAGATGACCAGACGCGACGCGGCGATCGTGCGCGGCCACTCCGATGCGATCGCGCTGAAGCTTGCCTGTCACGATCCCAAGGTTCACCGCAAGCTGATGCCGGGAAATCCGCAGGCGCGCGGCGTGTTCGAGGCGGTCGAGCAGGCCCGCGTCGAAGCCATCGGATCGCGGCGGATGGCGGGCGTGGCAAAAAATCTCACCGCGATGCTCGACGATCATTTCCATCGCGGCAAGTACGACGAAATCACCGACCGCGCCGACGCGCCGCTGTCGGACGCGCTGGCGATGCTGGTGCGTGAGCGGCTGACGGGGCTCGCGCCGCCGGCTGCGGCGAAGAAGATGGTCGACCTCTGGCGGCCGGTGCTGGAAGACAAGATCGGCGCCCGGCTCGACAAACTGAGCCGCGTCACCGAGGACCAGGCGAAGTTCGGCGATCTCGTGCACGATCTGCTGACGGCACTCGACCTTGGCGACGACCGCGATGCAGACGCCGATGACGACGAAAACCAGGATGAGAATCAGGACGGCGAGAACGATCAGTCGGGCGCCGAAGGTTCGCCCGATTCCGACGCCGCGCAGGAAATGAGCGCCGACCAGGCGGAGGCTTCCACCGACGAAATGTCTGAGAGCGCCATGGAGAGCGCGCAGGCTTCCACGTCGGACACGTTCGACGACGGCGAACTCGGCGACGACGAGACCCCGGGTGAGGCGACGCGGCCGAATACGCGGGGCGCCAACGAGCCCCGCGGGCCGGAATATCACGCCTTTGCGCCGAAATTCGACGAAGTCATCGCTGCCGAAGATCTCTGCGACCATGACGAACTGGAGCGTCTGCGCTCCTACCTCGACAAGCAACTCGCGCATCTGCAGGGCATCGTCGCGCGGCTGGCCAACCGGCTGCAACGCCGCCTGATGGCGCAGCAGAACCGCGCCTGGGAGTTCGATCTCGAGGAGGGCATCCTCGATCCGGCGCGATTGTCGCGCGTGGTCACCGATCCCTATCACCCGCTGTCCTTCATGCACGAAAAGGAAGCGACCTTCCGCGATACCGTGGTGACGCTGCTGCTGGACAATTCCGGTTCGATGCGCGGCCGTCCGATCACGGTGGCGGCGACCTGCGCCGATATTCTCGCGCGCACGCTGGAGCGCTGCGGCGTCAAGGTCGAGATTCTCGGCTTCACCACGCGCGCCTGGAAGGGCGGGCAGTCGCGCGAGGCGTGGCTTGCCGCCGGCAAGCCGGCCAATCCCGGCCGGCTGAACGATCTGCGCCACATCATCTACAAATCCGCCGACGCGCCCTGGCGGCGCGCGCGCAAGAATCTCGGCCTGATGATGCGCGAAGGCCTGTTGAAGGAAAACATCGACGGCGAGGCGCTGGACTGGGCCCACAAGCGACTGCTCGGCCGGTCCGAGCAGCGCAAGATCCTGATGATGATTTCCGACGGCGCGCCGGTTGACGATTCCACGCTGTCGGTCAATCCCGGCAACTACCTCGAGCGGCACCTGCGCCACATCATCGAGGAGATCGAGACCCGTTCGCCGGTCGAACTGATCGCGATCGGCATCGGCCACGACGTCACGCGCTACTACCGTCGTGCGGTCACCATCGTCGATGCCGAGGAACTCGGCGGCGCCATCACCGAGAAGCTCGCGGAATTGTTCAGCGAGACCCAGGGCGCCGCGCCGGCAACGACCCACCGGCCACGCCGCCTGCATTCGTAACCGGGACGAGATGACTGGTCGCGAAAACGGTAACCCTCATCTTGAGGAGCGGCGTCTTCGCCGCGTCTCGAAGGATGAGGCCCGCGCAATGACCTCATGGTTCGCCCGGCGATGCAGGCATCGTCCGGAGACGCGCAGGATGCGCTCCTCACCATGAGGGTGCACGATTTTTCCCGACGCCGTCTTCTGAGATATGCAGCGGCGGGGCTCTCATTAGCGACGACATCAGGCGTGGTGCGGGCGCAGACCGCCGTTCAGCCACGACCGAAGCAGTCGGCCCCGGATGAGTACGCGGTCAGCTCGGCGGTCTCGATCGACGTCAATGCACGGCCGATTCCGTCGTTTGACACCCGCGACCGCTCGCGCGTGCGGTTCGGGTCCCTCGAATATCGCAGCGGGCTCATCCTGACCTCGCGGTTTCGCGGCTTTGGCGGATTGTCCGGCCTGCGGCTGGATGCGAGGGGCGAGCGCTTCATCGCCATCAGCGACAAGGGAGGCTGGTTCACCGGTCGTATCATCTACAAAGGCCGCGAGATGACCGGGCTCGACGATGTCGAGGCCGCGCCGATGCTTGGACCCGATGGCAAGCCGATCACGTCGCGGGGCTGGTTCGACACCGAGTCGCTCGCGCTCGACGGATCGCTGGTCTATGTCGGTATCGAACGCGTCAATCAGATCCTCCGCTTCGACTTCGCCAGGGGATTTACACGTGCGCTCGGCGAGCCACTTCAATTGCCGATCGGTGCGCGCAAACTGCCGTACAACAAGGGGATCGAGGCGCTCGTCATGGTGCCGAAAGGTTTGCCCCTGGCGGGAACGCTGATCGCGATCTCCGAGCGCGGGCTCGACGTGCAGGGCAACATCACAGCCTTTCTGATCGGCGGCAAAACGCTGGAGCTGTTCAGCGTTCGCCGCAGCGAAAACTTCGACGTCAGTGACGCGGTGCTGCTGCCGTCGGGCGATCTGCTGCTGCTGGAGCGGAAATTTTCCTGGCTCGGCGGGATCGGCATCCGGATCCGCCGTATTCCGTTCGCTTCCGTCAGGCCCGGGGCGGTCATCGACGGGCCCTCGATTTTCAGCGCCGATCTCGGCAACGAGGTCGACAACATGGAGGGCATCGACGCCCACGTCACGCCGGAGGGCGACACGGTGCTGACGTTGGTTTCGGACGACAATTTTTCGCTGATCCAGCGCAATCTGCTGCTGCAGTTCACCCTGGTGGATTGAAGCACCGGCGGTGCGGCTGCGGCGTCCGGCAATATGACGCATGCGAAAAACCGCCCGGCGGGTTGATCTGGGCGCGGTTGAGGAGAGGGCGGGGGGTCGCTAGAGAGGGAGGGCAAGCTTCCCTCCGGTCCGGACCCATTCCCATGAGCGCCCTGTTTACCCCGATCAAGCTGCGCGGCCTGACGCTTCCCAACCGCATCATGGTGGCGCCGATGTGCCAGTATTCCTCGGTCGACGGCGAGGCCAATGACTGGCACTTCACCCACATCAATTCGCTGGCGCTGTCGGGAGCAGGGATCTTCTGCATCGAGGCGACGGCGGTGGAGGCGAGCGGGCGGATCACGCCGGGCTGTCTCGGCCTCTACAACGACGCCACGGAAGCGGCGCTGAAGCCGATCCTGGCTTCGGTGCGCAAGCGTTCGAAGGCCGCCGTGATGATCCAGCTCGCCCATGCCGGCCGCAAGGCGTCGAGCCACGCGCCGTGGGACGGCGGGCAGTTGATCCCCGTGGCCGAAGGCGGCTGGCGGGTGGAAGGCCCCTCGGCCATTCCGCACAAGGAAAGCGAGACGCCGCCTCTGGCGTTCGACGCGGCCGGGCTCAAACGCGTGCGCGAGGCGTTCGCCGTCGCAGCAAAGCGCGCCGAGCGGCTCGGTATCGACGCCATCGAGGTGCACTCCGCCCACGGCTATCTGCTGCATCAGTTCCTGTCGCCGATCGCCAACCAGCGCACCGACGAGTATGGCGGCTCGCTGGCGAACCGCATGCGCTTTCCGCTCGAAGTGTTCGACGCGGTGCGCGCGGCGTTCCCGGCGGACAAGCCTGTCGGCATCCGCGTGTCCTCCACCGACTGGGTCGAGAACGGCTGGGATCTGGCGCAGACCATCGAGTTCGCGCAGCAACTGAAAAAGCACGGCGTCGACTGGATCGATGCGTCCTCGGGCGGCGTCTCGCCGCTGCAAAAGATTCCGCTCGGCCCCGGCTACCAGGTGCCGTTCGCGCAGGCGATCAAGGAGGCGACCGGTATCACCACCATTGCCGTCGGCCTGATCACGGAGCCGAAGCAGGCCGAGGAGATCGTCTCTTCCGGCAAGGCCGACATGGTCGCGCTGGCGCGCGGCATGCTCTACGACCCGCGCTGGGGCTGGCACGCCGCCGCCGAACTCGGCGGCCAGGTCGAAGCCCCGCCGCAATACTGGCGCTCGCAACCCTCGACGCAGAAGGCGCTGTTCGGCGCCACGACGTTCGGGACGCGGTAGCGGCATACGCCGCGCGTCCTTCGCGCGCGTCACTCCGCCGCGCGAACTTCTGCCCGTCCGATTTGTCATATCTCGGCCACACGCCGGGGGTGCTATGCTTTTGCTGGCGCGCGACAGACGCGCTTTCAACAAAACACATAGCGAGGACGCCCCATGGAGATCGGATATTTCACGATGCCGTCCCATCCGCCGGAATGCGGATTGAAGGAGGGTCACGACTGGGACTTGCAGACGCTGCGCTGGCTCGACGAACTCGGCTACCAGGAAGCCTGGATCGGCGAGCACCACACCGCCCCCTGGGAGCCGCACCCTTCGCCCGACCTGATCCTTGCGCAGGCATTTTTGCAGACCAAGAACATCCGCCTCGGTCCCGGCGGCTTCCTCTTGCCCTATCACCACCCGGCTGAACTGGCGAACCGTGTTGCCATGCTCGACCACCTCTCGGGCGGCCGGCTGAACTTCGGCGTCGCGGCCAGCGGCCTGCCGAGCGACTGGGCGATGTTCAACGTCGACGGCATGTCCGGCCAGAACCGCGACATGACCCGCGAGGCGCTGGAGATCATCCTGAAAATGTGGACCGAGGACGCGCCGTGGTCCTACAAGGGCAAGTACTGGACGGTGAACAAGCCGGACGTGATGTTCGACTTCCTCAAGCCCCACCTCAAGCCGGTGCAGGCGCCGCATCCGCCGATCGGCGTCGCCGGCCTCTCCAAGGGCTCGGATACGCTCAAGCTCGCGGGCGAGCGCGGCTACATCCCGATGAGCCTCAACCTCAACCCGGCCTATGTCGGCAGCCACTGGGAATCGGTCGAGATCGGTGCGGCCAAGACCGGACGCAAGCCGAAGCGCAGTGACTGGCGCATGGTGCGCGAGGTGTTCGTCGCCGATACCGACGAGGAGGCGTGGCGGCTTTCGGTCGGCGACATGATGGGCCGGATGATGACCGAATACTTCCTGCCGCTGCTCGGCCATTTCGGCTTCAAGGACTACCTCAAGGCTTCGCCCGACGTTCCGGACTCCGACGTGACAGCCGAATATTGCGCGCGGAACAACTGGATCGTGGGGTCGCCGGCGACGGTTACCGAGAAGATCGAGAAGATCTATCACGAGGTCGGCGGCTTCGGCACGCTGCTCGTGTTCGGCTTCGACTACAAGCACAAGCCGGAGGCCTGGCATAATTCGCTGCGCCTGCTGAAGCAGGAAGTGATGCCGCGGCTGAAGCATCTCGACGCCGGTTTGATCAAGGCGGCGTGAGGCTGGTTCGTCATTCCGGGATGGTGCGCCAGCACCAGACCTCAGGGGTGCAATTGCACCCCGGGGAATCTCGAGGTTCCGGGTTCGCACTTCGTGCGCCCCGGAACGACTCGGTAGATCTACCTCAATTCGCCTTCGCTGT
>DATCXE010000707.1:0-2611 GCA_036565985.1 Bradyrhizobium sp. | reverse complement strand
GGCGCGCCTACGGGCTGGGTGAAAGCCTTTCAGAATGCACGCTCCAGTCAAGCGCCATAGCGTCGCGGCAAAGCTTCTTGGAGCCGTGGTCATTGCGCCATGGGCCCGGCTTCGCCACATAGTGGGCCATTATCCGCACCTAACCATTAAAACGCACAGGAGAATACAATGTCGGGTTCAGTGAAGGAATTGCTTGCAGCGGCGAATGGTTCGGTCCCATCCATCAGCCCGCAAGAGGCGAAAGCCCTGATTGAGCGTGGCCAGGTTCTGGTGGTCGATGTGCGCGATGGTCTTGAATTGCAAAGCACCGGCAAGGTTCAGGGCGCAAAGCATGTCTCGCGGGGCATGCTCGAGTTCAAGGCGGATCCCGACAGCCCCTATTATGACAATGCGTTCGATCGGGAGAAAACCGTGATCGTTTACTGCGCCTCCGGTGGCCGGTCGGCGCTCGCAGGCAAGACGCTGCAGGATATGGGCTACAAGGACGTGCGCAATCTCGGCGGCTTCAAGGGCTGGGCCGAAAGCGGCGGCGCAGTCGAGAAGGTGTGAACGGTAGGTCTGTCTGCCTCACCTGTCATTCCCCGCGAAGGCGGGGAATCCAGTACGCCGCGGCCTCTCGATTCTATCGCTGGCGTCTCTGGAATACTGGGTCACCCGCCTTCGCGGGTGACGACAGCTCTCTACTTGGCTGGCAGTGTAGCCCTCACGCCGCCTTCGCCTTCGCATCCTGGATCGCGCGCCACACCCGCTCCGGCGTCAGCGGCATGTCGATGTGCGTGATGCCGTATTCCGACAGGGCATCCACCACCGCATTGACAATGCAGACGAGGCTGCCGGCGCAGCCGGCTTCGCCGCAGCCCTTGGTGCCCAGCGGATTGGTTTTCGCCGGCGAGGGATGATCGCCGATTTCCATCGGCGGAATGTCTTCCGCGCGAGGCAGCGCATAATCCATGAACGAGCCGGTGATCGGCTGGCCGCTCGAATCGTAGCTGACTTCCTCCATCAGCGCCTGGCCGATGCCTTGCGCCACGCCGCCATGCAACTGGCCGGCGACGATCATCGGGTTGACGACGGTGCCGAAATCATTGACGGCGAAGTAGCGCACGATGCGGGTCACGCCGGTTTCGGGATCGATCTCGACTTCGGCGACATGGCAGCCATTGGGGAACGTCGACGGCGTTTCCTTGGTGGCGTGGTCGACGTCGAGCGACTCGGGCGCGCCCTCGGGCATCTTGCCGTCGCGCACGCGCTGCGCCAACTCCATGATGCCGATCGAGCGGTCGGTGCCGGCGATGGTGAAACGGCCGTCGGCGAATTCGATGTCGCCCTCGGAGGCCTCCATCAGATAGGAAGCCGCCTGCTTGCCTTTCGCAACCACGAGCGCGGAAGCTTCGACGATCGCCTGACCGGTCGCCGTGATCGAGCGCGAGCCGCCGGTGCCGTTGCCGAAGCGAACGAGATCGCTGTCGCCCTGTTCCAGCGTGATCTTCTCGAACGGCACGCCAAGTTCGGCGGAGAGCACCTGCGCGAACGGCGTGGCGTGGCCCTGGCCGTAGTCCAGCGTGCCGGTCGTCAGCTTCACCGATCCATCCGGCTCGAAGGTGATCTTGCCGAGTTCCCCGCTCGGGGGCGCGGTCACTTCCAGATAGGAGCCGACGGCGATGCCGCGCAGCTTGCCGCTCTTCCTGCTTTCCTTCTTGCGCCTGGCAAAATTGGCGTGGTCGGAAATCTCCAGCGCCCTGGCGAACACGCCGGCGAAATCGCCGCTGTCATAGGTGACGCCGGAGGCCGCCGCGAACGGCAGTTGCGACGCCTTGATGAAGTTGCGCTTGCGCAGCGTGAGGCGGTTGATGCCCATCTCGTCGGCGGCGCGGTCGATCAGCCGCTCCATGTAGTAATTGGCCTCGGGCCGGCCGGCGCCGCGATAGGCGCCCATCAGCGTGGTGTTGGTCAAAACCGTCTTGATGTCGACGCCGAGCAGCGGCGTGCGGTAGACGCTCGCGAGATTTTTGCCGGTGTTGAGCGACAACGGTCCCGGCGCAACGCCGGTGATGTAGGCACCGAGATTGCCGTAACCCTGCAGGCGCACGGCGAGGAACCTGCCTTCGGCGTCGAGCGCGAGTTCGGCGTGCATGAGCTGCGCGCGGCCCTGGCTGTCGGACAGGAAACTGGTCGAGCGCTCGTCGGTCCACTTCACCGGACGCCCCAGCACCTTCGCTGCGTGCGCGATGCAGGTGTATTCGGGGTAGTTCATGTTCTTCATGCCGAAGGAACCGCCGACATTGGCGGTGAGAATCCGAACCTTGTCGGTCGGCACGTTCAGGATCTTGGCAAAGCCGGCCTTGTTGCCGGCGACACCCTGGGTCGGAACCTGCAGCGTGAAACGCTCGCTGGCCTTGTCGTAGGCCGCAAGCGCCACTCGCGGTTCCATCGAGACGACCGCCACGCGGGTGTTGACGATGTCGAGTTTGGTCACATGCGCGGCAGCGGCGAACGCTGCGTCGATCTTCGCTGCGTCGCCATAGTGATAATCGAGCGCGACGTTGTTGGGGATGTGATCGTAGAGCAGCGGCGCGCCGGGCTTGGTGGCTTCCGCAGCATCGGTCACCGC
>DATCXE010000156.1:0-14979 GCA_036565985.1 Bradyrhizobium sp. | reverse complement strand
GCGCTTGCCGTCGCCCTGATTGCGGGCCTCTCGATGCCGTGTGTCGCCGAGCCTCCGCGCTCCGCGGCCGAAGCCATGGACATCTTGATGTGGGCGCGTGAGCCGGTCGGCGGCCCGTTCGCGCTGATCGATCACACAGGCACCTTGCGTACCGAGCGGGATTTTCGAGGCAAGCTGCTTCTGGTCTACTTCGGATTCACCTATTGCCCCGATGTCTGCCCGGCCGATCTGCAGAATATCGGCCTGGCGCTCGATCAGCTTGGGGCGGCGGGAGACAAGGTGCAGCCCTTGTTCGTCACGCTCGACCCAGAGCGCGATACTCCGGCGCATCTCGCCGAGTACGTGCCGACATTCCACCCACGGCTGATCGGATTGACCGGTGATGCGGCAGCGATCCGGGCCGCCGCGGATGCCTACATGGTCTATTATTCGAAAGTGACGAATGAAGGCGGCAGCGACTACACCGTGGACCACACGGCGTTCATCTACCTGATGGGAGCCGACGGGAAATATCTGGGCTTCTTCCCGCCGGGCACGGCACCGGAGCGTATTGCGGACATCCTGCGCCAGCAAATCGTGTCGATGCCTTAGGCGTCGTCCAGCAACTGATGTCACTGGGCCCTCTTCCGGAATCGCGGCCTCTGCTGCTATGATCGCCTTCGGGAGGGCGAGCATGAGGCGCCGCGAGTTCATTTGTGTTCTCGGCAGTATCGCTTGGGGATGCCGGCTCCGCCGCCGCACCATCATTGTCGCCATGGCCGCAGTGGCGCTGCTGCCAATCGAGGTCAGCCACGCCGGCTGGCTGTCGGACGTCTTCAAGGGCTCGACGAAGCAGGGCAAGTCGTCGAAGCAAGCCAAGCCGCCGAAGCACGTCGCTTCGCCCAAGCTTGCCAAGCGTGCAGCCTCGCCAAAGCGGTCCGCCTCGCCAAAGCGTCACCATGTAAAGCTTGCGGCGCTGGGGCCGGTCCAAATGAGCCCTGCCGCCTTGAAACCGTCCGCGGCCCGGTGCGATCCCGCAAAATTCCGGATCGTTCTGGATGTGGGGCATACCGCCGAATCCGAAGGCGCGATCAGCGCGCGCAACGTCGCCGAGTTTGTCTTCAATCGGCGGCTCGCGAAGCAGATCGAGGAGAAGCTGAAGGCTGAAGGGTTCAGCGAGACCAAGCTGCTTCTTACCGAAGGCAAGGCGAGGCGCAGTCTCGTCAAGCGCGTCGACGCCGCCAACGACATGCGCGCGGATCTGTTGCTGTCGATCCATCATGATTCGGTGCCCAACAAATTCCTCGAGGATTGGGAATTCGAGGGAAAGAAGAGCCATTACAGCGATCGCTTCAGCGGATATTCCGTGTTCGTCTCCCGCAGCAATCCGGACTTCAAGACGAGTTTCGCTTTCGCCGAACTGATCGGCAAGGAAATGAAGGCCCAGGGCCTCGACTATGCCAAGCAATACTCGCAACCGATCATGGGCCGCTACCAGCGCGAGCTGCTGAACAAGGAGACCGGCGTCTATCGCTACGATGAACTCATCGTGCTGAGAAAGACCCGGATGGCGGCGGTCCTGCTCGAGGCGGGCTCGATCATCAACCGTGACGAAGAACTCAAGATGAATTCGCCCGAGCGGCGGGAGATCATCAGCAGCGGTGTCGCGACGGCCGTGAAGACATTTTGCGAGCCCCGATGGGCCATGCTCGGTCCGCTCTGATGGCGCCGTCGCGTCGCATCCGAAACCGGCCTGTCCGCTTCAACCCTTTTGCTGCTTTTTGATTTCGTCGAATTTGGCGAGCGCGCGTTCGAACTTTTCGTTGAACAGCCACATCGCATCGAGAACTTCGCGGAATGTCGCGGACGTCCTGGCCCGGTCAGCCTGTCCAAAGGTGAACACGCTGTTGTTGCGCAGGTATGCCATGATCCTCGGGTCGGAAATCCTGTAGCCGAGCAGGTTACGCGAGCCGAGTGCGGATTTGGTCGGGCTCGGAATGATCTGGATCAGTTCGAACAGCTTCATCTGATCGATCGGATCCGGCAGCGCTTTCACGATCGCGGGTATCTGCGGGAAAATATCCGCGTGTGCGTTCATCAGGCCATCCCGCACGGCGGTCCAGTGGTTGTAGCGGTGGTCGAGATTGCCGGCCCGTGCTTCTTCCCTGTCGTCGCGCGCGTTCAGTGCGGGATCGAACGCTGCGACCGAGTTCTTGATCGCGGCCCATCTCCTTCGCCCGTTCTCGTCCTCGGGCACGCCGGTCTGCAGGCTGCCCTTGTACTTGTTCGAGCGCGCATTGCCGATGTTCTGGTTGCCGTTGGTCTCGGCAAAGAACAGCCCGAGGCTGATGCGGCCGGCCGCTTCGGCATTGGCCGCGTCGAGGCCCCTGGCGCGCGCAATCGCCGTGCCGAGATCGACGACGTCCTTGAACGGCGTCTCCGAGTTTTGCGCGCTGGCGGGCGGCGCCTGCATCAGGTCGAACAGCCGCCGGTACTCGTCGAGCAGCGGTTCGTTGTCGGCGCTGAAATACGCCGGAGGGATTCCATATTTGTTGGGCCCGCCAATCCTGGCGGGCAGCGCGTCGGTGAGATCCTTGTAGGCGCTCATCATGTTGTTGCGGGCGAGGTAGAGCGCCTGTCCCGGAAGGTTCGGCAGCGGTTGCTTCGAATTGATCTGCGCGCGCCGCCGGGCGAGGATCTGTTCGAACTGGCTTCGCGAAGCGTTGTAGGTGGTGAGCGCGTCCGATTGTCGTTTCGTCAGTGGCTCGCCGATTGCGGGCGACATGAACATAAGCCCGAGTGCAAACGCCGCCTGGCGCGCAGCGGTACGGCTTCCTGTCCCCATGCGATTTCCCCCGCCGTTTCTTCGGATCCGACTTATCGGATCGTAAACAACACGCGCAGGGATGGCGAGGCGAAAGCTCGCGAGCCTAAGACCGCGGCGTGCGTCGCTAACCCTTGGAAAACCATCCGGCCGGTTTCGAACCGGCGCTAACGAATCGAAAATCGTTCTGGCTCAATTTGCCTCAAACAGTAGCTGAAGGCAGCAGGGAGATCAGACCATGAATAGGGAAGCCGTCCTCGAGAACGTCCGCCGCTATCGCGCCATCGCGTCGTTGCACCGGCAGACCGCGGCCTTCAGGCCCGGCCAGAGCTGGTCGCTGTTGGGGCAGGCCAGGGAATGGGAGTGCCGCGCGATTGCGGAACTGGAATCCTACTTCGAGAGCATTCCCGGTACCATGCAGCAGTTTTCGAACCTGCATCTCGCCGCCGGCGAAGCTCATTCGCGGGCGTAAGGCGGCCCGGCCTGAAGCTCGAGGCAGCCTCCGGAAGGCAAAAGCCGACGCGTCGCGCCGCCGGGCGGCACGACCCGGAACGGCGCCCCTCCGTTAACATTACGTTTTAACTAACAATTAATTATGTCTTTGCGGGCACGAAGGGCCCGGCTTAGCGTCGCTGGAAATGCTGCTCGGTTACCTCAGAAAGGGGTGAGTGCCATGTCCTATCGAACGACGTTGATCGCGTCTCTCAGCGCAGTCGCGCTTCTTCTTCCCGGGAGCGAGACCTTCGCCGACCCGGGCGCCGGGCGCGGCGCAGGGGCTGCTCCGCAGCGTCCGGCCTTCCCGCAAATGCCCGGCCGAGGGATGCATCAGCACCACCATCGCGGCGTAGGCGGGTTCTGGCCGGCAGGCGGGGGCGTCTTCTATGGTCTGCCGAACGAGACCTACGAGCCTGTGGAAGCGGCGCCGCCGCTGAAATTGTCCGATGATCTCAGGTTCACCTGCGTCTATGAAATTCCCTGGGATTACGTCCATCGCTGTCCGCAGTACAACGGGTCTCGGTGAATAGTTTTCAAGGCACACGCGCCGCGGAGTTAGATCGGCGCGTTGCTTTCCCGATCTTCTGATTTCTCCGCCCGTTCGCAGTGAGAACGGGCGCCCTGCCGTCGCGAATTCCTGCGCAGCGTCTATTCCCGATCCTTGGGAAAGAAACGACTAAGAATCAGACGGGCCAGCAGGTACAGGATTGCTGCGCCGAACAGAGTCCAAAGCGCCAATTTCATTGGAAGGATCCTTGCCGGTTCCACCAGGAATGAAGGGCAATCAATACTCCAGCGCCGCCGATAGTACCAAGCGCCCATGGGAAGGGAACGCCGCCCGGAAGAAGAATCGTTGATTTCTATCGGTAGTTGAGGTTGGTATGCCACGCGGAGCGAATCCCGAATATTTCGGAGTAGACGCGGTGGCATCCATCCGTGTTGGCAAACGAAAGCTTTTTCGTGGCTCGAGCTTCGATCCGGGTGACGTTGACGAAAGGCAGTTCTCACAAGCCATCGTCCCGATACTGGTATTTTTCGTAATCGTCTCGAGCCTGTCGCTCGCCTCCGTTGCGAGATACTACGACTATCTCGGCTTCTTCATATTCGACGGGAACCGTCTGCTCCTGGCCATACCGGCCATGTTGCCGATCGCGAGCCTGGCATTTGTTTTCGCGGTCGGTAAGCCGAGTCTCGGGTACTTCCTGGGAGTTCATTTCTACAGTCTCATCTTCGGCTACATGTGGCTCGCGCCAATTTCGACATTGGACTACGACCGTCAGGCCGCGATGGTTTCGGCCTTTCTGTCGGCGATCGCATTTCTTGTGCCGGCCGTGTTCATCCGCAGGACGGCGCCACGAATGGCTACCTTGTCCGCCGTTGCTCACGACCGATTGCTCAATCTGATTTTGATTTTCGGAGCTGTGATCGTTGCAGTGGGCGCTTTCTACAATTTTCAAATCGTCGGCCTCGCTCAAATGTACCAATTTCGGCCGGGCATCGAATTTCCTGCATTGTTTCGATATGCCGTCAACATGACATCGAGCGCGCTTTTGCCGTTTGCATTCGCATGCTTCGTCTGGCGCGGCAGCTACGGTCGGGCTGCTGCAGCATTGATGCTGTTTCTGCTTCTTTATCCGGTGACGCTCACGAAGATTGCGCTGTTTGCGCCGGTCTGGCTGGTGTTCCTGACGGTGTTGTCCCGGTTTTTCGAAGCCAGAATCGCGGCAGTATTGTCTCTTCTCTTGCCTCTGACCGTGGGGCTCATGTCGGTGCCGTTGATCATGGCCGGCGTTCTCTCGCACGACCCGGTCAATCCGATTCTTGGTTTCGTCAATTTCAGAATGTTTGCAGTGCCATCCATGGTGCTCGATCTGTATTTTGATTTCTTCACAAAGCACAGCGTCACGCACTTCTGCCAAATCTCGTTTCTCAAGCAGATCGCGAACTGCCCCTATTCCGATCAGCTTGGAATCGTTATGGAGCGGGCCTATCACTTCGGTAACCTGAACGGCTCGCTGTTCGCGGTCGAGGGCGTTGCGTCGCTTGGACCGGCCCTGGCTCCGCTAAGCGCATTGGCGTGCGGATTGATCGTGGGGATGGCCAACTGTGTATCATGTCATCTGCCGCCGAAGGTCGTGTTCGTATCGAGCGGGGTGCTGGTGCAGGCGCTGGTAAACGTTCCTTTCACGACCGGGCTGCTGACGCACGGCGCCGCCCTTCTCTTCCTGCTGTGGTACCTGACGCCCGGCTCAGTGGGAGCGCCCGACAGCGATCAGGGCCTCCGAAATCAGGCCCGGTAGCGCGCGATGGTCTGCTCCAGTGGGAGCAGGTCCCGCCCGGCAGCCGCTCCGGCGGCAGGCAGTTGCAGCGGTCATCGAGGCAGCGAGGCCGCTGAATACATGCCTCCATTTTGCTATTGTCCCCCATCTCTGGTAGATTCGGGGCATACGTCGGATAGGTTTCCGCATCGGAGGACCGTCATGACCAACGCTTCACAGACAATTGGAGATCCCCGGGCCGGCTCGGATACGGCGCCGTTGCGCGCCAAGTGGGGCTGGATCGTCGCCCTCGGCGTCGTCTATCTCGTCGCCGGGTTCATTGCGCTTGGCAGCGTGGCGATGGCCACCGTCGCAAGCGTCTTCGTCGTCGGCGTGATGATGATCGTGGCCGGCGTTGCCGAAGTCATCAGCGCCTTTCAGATCAAGAGCTGGGGCAGATTCCTGCTCTGGGTGCTGCTGGGCCTGCTCTATGTCGTCGCCGGCTTCGTCACATTCCAGAATCCGCTGCTGGCCGCGGTGCTGCTCACCCTCATTCTCGGCGCATCGCTGGTGGCCTCGGGCATCATGCGGATCATCCTGGCCTTCAGCATGAAGCGGGAAACGCCCTGGATCTGGGTGGCGCTGTCGGGGGTGATCACGCTGCTGCTCGGCGTGCTGATCCTGGCGCGCTGGCCGGTATCGAGCCTCTACATCCTTGGCCTGTTCCTCGGCATCGATCTCATCGTGGCAGGCGCAAGCTGGATCGGAATTGGCCTCGGCTTGCGCCGCGCGCACTGAGCTGCGGGCGGCGATCGACGATATGGAGGGCGCCCATGCGCTGGATCTACCTCGCCGTCATCGTTCTGTTCGCCGCCGCGACGCTCGTCTTCGTGCTGCAGAACTTCGAGATCGTCACCATGTCGTTTCTCGGCATCAATGCCCGTGTGCCGCTGGCGCTGCTGGTCGCCGTCGCCTACCTGCTGGGCGCGGCGACCGGCGGCAGCCTGTTCGCGCTGCTGCGCCGATCCTACGAAGGGTCGAAACGAAGCATTGTGGGCTCGCCCTGAATTTGTCCCGCTTCATCTCCGGCCGGAGAATGCCGACGGACGCGGCCGAAGCGATCTGACTGAAGCGCGGGTCGAAACAGCGCGCGCCTGTTGCAACTATAATGATGCTCACTGAACGCACGGAAGCCAGGGCGAGCGTGCTTCTGCGTAAGGCGTCCTGACCAAACGGACGGCATTTTGGCGAGCGACGGCGCCTCATGAGCAAGCCATTGTGAACTGTGTGCTTTCTTGCCTTGCTGTAGATTCCAAAGATGTCTGTTGGACGAGACATGCCCGGCAGGTTCCTGCGGCGACAAACGTGCGAGGCTCAACATGATCAAGCTCAAGATAAACGGTCACGAGCAGAACTGGGATGGCGACCCGGATCTTTCGCTGCTGTGGTTTCTCCGCGACGAGGCCGGGCTGACGGGGACGAAATACGGCTGCGGCCAGGCGCTGTGCGGGGCATGTACCGTTATTGTCGACAAGCAGGCCGTGCGCGCGTGTATCACCTCGGTTTCCGACGTGGTCGGCCGGGACGTCACCACAATCGAGGGCCTTCATCCCACCGGAGACCACGCGGTTCAAAAAGCCTGGCGTCAGCTGAACGTCCCGCAATGCGGCTATTGCCAGGTCGGCCAGATCATGCAGGCGGCAGCCCTGTTGATCGAGAATCCAAAACCAAACCACGCTCAGATACGCGAAGCGATGTCGGGTAACATCTGCCGCTGCGGCTGTTACCAGCGTATCGAAAATGCAGTCCACCTCGCTTCGACGGGGGTCTGATCATGAACATTCGCACCAATCCCAAAAAGCTCCGCGGCTTCGAGCGATACGTCAGGGTCGACAACGTTTCACGGCGCAGCATCCTGAAGGGACTCGGTCTGGCCGGCGGGTTCGTCCTGGCCGCGCCCCTGATGTCGCGCCCCGGCTTTGCCGCGTACAAGACCGGCGCGGATCAGATGCCGCATGGTACCGTGGTGGACCCGCGCGTGTTCGTCGCGATCGCACCGGACGGCACTGTCACGATCGTCGCACATCGCGCCGAGATGGGAACCGGCGTACGCACCAGCCTGCCGATGATCGTTGCCGAAGAGATGGAGGCTGACTGGTCGCGCGTTCGCGTCCAGCAGGCCCATGGCGACGAGGCGAGGTTCGGCAACCAGGATACCGACGGATCGCGCAGCACGCGGCACTACCTGATGCCGATGCGTCAGATCGGCGCTTCGGCCCGCACCATGCTCGAGGCCGCAGCGGCGAAACGCTGGGGTGTGCCGGCGACCGAGGTGAAGGCGGTCAACCACGAGGTCGTCCACAGTGCGAGCGGACGGCGCATCGGGTTCGGCGATCTGGCTGCCGATGCCGCCGGGGAGCCGGTGCCGGCCGTCGAAGGCCTGAGGCTGAAAGATCCGAAGGATTTCCGCTATCTGGGCAAGGGCCAGATCAGCATGGTCGACCTTCGCGACATCACGGTGGGCGCGGCGCGCTACGGCGCCGACGTTCGCCTGCCCGGCATGAAGTACGCCGTCATTGCGCGGCCGCCGGTCACCGGGGGCAAGGTCATGTCCTTTGACGGTGCGGAGGCGATGAAGGTTTCCGGCGTCGAAAAGGTGATGGAAGTCCAGGGCTGGCCGTGGCCTTCAAAATTCCAGCCGCTCGGCGGCGTCGCAGTGATCGCACGCAACACCGGCGCCGCGATCAAGGGCCGCGACGCGTTGAAGATCGTCTGGGACGACGGCGCCAACGGCAAATACGATTCGGCCAGCTACCGGACCCAACTCGAGGAAGCCGCACGCAAGCCCGGCCTGGTAGTACGCAAGGAGGGTGACGTCGAGGCCGCCTTGAAGAACGCCGACAAGGTGGTCGTGGGTGAGTACTATCTGCCGCATCTCGCCCATGTCGCCATGGAGCCGCCGGTTGCGGTCGCCGACGTCAAGGGCGACAAGGCGGAGATCTGGGCGCCGGTGCAAAGTGCGGGCGGAACGCGTGAGGACGTCGCCAAGACGCTTGGCATTGCCGAGGAGAATGTCACCGTCAACGTCACCCTGCTCGGCGGCGGCTTCGGACGCAAATCGAAATGCGATTACGCTCTCGAAGCGGCGCTGCTTTCGAAGGAGCTCGGTGCCCCCGTCAAGGTGCAATGGACGCGCGAAGACGACGTTCGCAACGGCTTCCTGCATACCGTTTCGGTGGAACGCATCGAGGCCGGTCTCGACAAGAGCGGCAAGGTGACGGCCTGGCGGCATCGCAGCGTCGCGCCGAGCATCGCCTCCACCTTTGCCGCCGGTACGGTGCATCAGGCGCCGTTCGAACTCGGCATGGGGCTGGTCGACATGCCGTTCGAGATCGCCAACGTGCAGTGCGAGAATCCGGAAGCAGCCGCACACGCGCGTATTGGATGGTTCCGCTCGGTGTCGAACATCCCGCGCGCCTTCGCGGTGCAGTCCATGGTCGGCGAACTCGCGCAGGCAACCAATCGCGATCAAAAGGACATGCTGCTGGAGTTGATCGGCTCTCCGCGGATCGTCAAGCTCGATTCCGTAAAGGACCTCTGGAACTATGGCGAGCCCTATGAGAGCTATCCGATCGACACCGCGCGTCTTCGCAGGGTCGTCGAACTGGTCGCGGACAAGGGCGGCTGGGGACGGTCCGTCCCCAGGGGGCACGGACTCGGCATCGCTGCGCATCGCAGCTTCGTCAGCTACATCGCCACGGTTGTCGAGGTCGCCATTGACGACAGGGGCAAGCTCACCGTGCCCAGGGTCGATACCGCGATAGATTGCGGAACCTACGTCAATCCGGAGCGGATCCAGTCGCAGATCGAGGGCGCTGCGATCATGGGCCTGAGCTTCGCCAAGCATGGCGCGATCACCTTCAAGGAAGGCAAGGTGCAGCAGGGCAATTTCGACGATTTCCCGGTGATCCGGATCGACGAGTCCCCGGCCGTGACCAACGTCTACATCGTGCCTCCCGGCCCCGACACGCCGCCCAGCGGCGTCGGCGAGCCGGGCGTGCCGCCCTTTGCGCCGGCGCTGATCAACGCGATCTTCGCCGCGACCGGCAAGCGCATCCGCGCACTGCCGATCGGCAATCAGTTGGACACTTAGGCGGAACATTTGACACTTGGGCGGAATGTCGGACGGCACAGGCCGTCCGATCGGTGAACCCATCTCGACGGCGCGCGCAGTCGTCAAGTGGGGTGCCTCGAAACAAAACCCCGGCACGAGGCCGGGGCTTTGTATTCGAGATATGAAGTTCGCTTACAAGGATGCAACTATCGTCTTGTAGTCGTTCTCTGCGAACGCCCGACAAGTCTGCGACCGTACAAATCCGAGGGCCGCGGTCCCCAGCGCGAGCTTTGCGACCACTTCGTCGTTCGGTGCTTCAACAATGGACACGGCATCATATTGGCCCGTTACGAGGTAAAAGGCTTTTAGCTCGGCGCCCGCATCGCGGAAGCGTTGCTTTGCCGCTTCGAGGCGCTTGGGCCCGTCCTTGATCGCCTCGGCACCCTTCTGGGTGAAGTTGATTAGGGAGATATAGGTGGGCATGGATGAGCCTCCATGGTTGAGAGTGAGCATCCCGTTGTGGGCGAAACAGTCAAAGCGGATAACGCAAGCAGAATGTCTCTCTTGATTTAAATCAACACGCCGAGATCGTTTTTCGGCTGTCGATTGTAGGCAAATCCTGTGCGTCCGACCTTGGGTCAACATCGACCCGAGAGGAGTGCGCTTTGGGTGCGGAGCCGACATTGCCGGCTCCGAGCTATTCGACCCCTGGCAATCATTCATCCGTCTGCCCGACGGGCAAATCACTTCCACATAGAGCACCATCGAGCCGTCTATCCCTTCGCGCAAAAATATTCCGCTCGCGCCGTCGGGCAAATCACTGATTTAATTCCGCCCGTCTCACCCGTTACGAGGGGCGGCTCGCGATCGTCACGAACGCGCGGTGGGATGCGGTGGACGCGGATTGCGCAAAAGACGAGCGCGCATGAAGCGTACGGCGAAGTCGTGTGGTCCTGGCGCCGCGGTGCTGGCGTCAAGTTGCGTGAAGTTTTTCGCGTAGCGACAGTGGCAAGAAAGCCGTTCACTGGGGAGAGCACGAAGCAAGCCGTAAAGCCACTGCGCAGGGAAGGCCGGGATGCTCCGCCTGTACCTGTATGCTCGTGTGCGCGTTTTTAAGTGCGCAAATGCACACGAGACCGCGGGTGCAGCGCGCACCCGGTCTTCCCTGCGCCCTCGGTTTTCGAGAGGGCGAATGAAGATGCAAACCTCGGGCACAGGGTGTCGCGAGAATGCAAAACTATACCCATCCGTCATTGCGAGCGCAGCGAAGCAATCCATCTATCCCCACGTCGAGACATGGATTGCTTCGCTGCGCTCGCAATGACGGCAATAGCCGTCATCTCCGCGCAGGCGGGGATCTCGTATCCCAGAGACCTCAGTGATTGAATCGATAAGCCGCAGCGTACTGGATCCCCGCCTTCGCGGGGACGACGATGGCGGCTGTGGAGACACTATTGCCAAACACACCAATCCTGCAGGACTGCAGCGTTCGACTGCCGCGTACCCGCCGTTTGCCAACCTCTATTGGACGAAGGGCCAGGATGACAGCAACAAGTCGGGAAATGCCTGCCGAACAGTCCGGTAACGGATTTTGCAGTGCAGCAAGTCTGATCTGGCGGTCCCTGCTAACGGGCAATGGCAATTGATCCGGCTTCTCTGTATTGGTGCAACTGGCATGCAAGCTTCGGGGCGGCGCTGTTCGCGCTCCGAAAGAATGTGGGAGGAATTATGCGCAAACTGATTTTGGCTGCGGTATCGATCGCGGCGTTGACCCTGGTCGGCCCGGCGGCGGCGCAGTCGCCGATTGTGATCAAGTTCAGCCACGTCGTGGCGCCGAACACGCCGAAGGGGCTGGCGGCCGAGAAGTTCAAGGAACTGGCCGAAAAGTACACCGAGGGCAAGGTCAAGGTCGAAGTCTATCCGAACTCGCAGCTCTACAAGGACAAGGAAGAGCTCGAAGCGCTGCAACTCGGCGCGGTGCAGATGCTGGCGCCCTCGAACGCCAAGTTCGGCCCGATCGGCGTCAGGGAATTCGAGGTGTTCGACCTCCCATACATCCTCCCGGACCTCAAGACGCTGCGCAAGGTCACCGATGGCCCGCTCGGCGCCAAGCTCCTGAAGCTGCTGGATGCGAAGGGAATGACCGGTCTCGCCTACTGGGACAACGGCTTCAAGATGATGAGCGCCAACAAGAAGCTGGTGGCGCCCGCCGACTACAAGGGACTGAAGTTCCGCATCCAGTCTTCCAAGGTGCTGGAAGCACAGTTCCGTACGCTCGGTGCCATTCCGCAGGTGATGGCGTTCTCCGAAGTCTACCAGGCCCTGCAGACCGGCGTGGTCGACGGCCAGGAAAACACCTGGTCCAACATCTACACCCAGAAAATGCATGAAGTGCAGAAGTACATCACGGTCACCAACCACGGCTACATCGGCTATGTCGTCGTCGTGAACAAGAAGTTCTGGGACGGCATCCCGGCCGACATCCGCGCGCAGCTCGACAAGGCGATGAAGGAAGCCACTGCCTATGGCAACGGCCAGTCGCAGAAGGAAAACGACGACGCGCTGGCGGACATCAAGAAGACCGGCAAGAGCGAGATCGTCACGCTGACGCCCGAGCAGGATGCGGCGATGCGCAAGGCGCTCGAACCGGTCTACCAGGATGTGGCAAAGCGCGTCGGCCAGCCGCTGATCGACGAATTCCTCAAGGAGACGAGGAGCGCGACCAACTAAATACGTTTAATTCGAGATACGGCGCACTGTGTCGCGCCGTCGTAAAGAGGGGCACACTCTTCGTCATGGCCGGGCAAAAGCGCGAAGCGCGTCTTCGCGAAGATGCTCCGGCCATCCACGCCTTCTTATCGGAGAAGGCAAGACGTGGATGCCCGGGTCAGGCCCGGCATGACGAATGTTCTGTGAGTGGGGGAATGAATGCTGCTTCGAATCCTCGACCGGCTTGAGGAGATATTGATCGCGACGCTGATGGCGGCGGCGACGCTCATCATCTTCGTGGCGGTGATGCACCGCTATCTCATCGGCATTCCCTTGCTGTATCCGATCCTGTTCCCGATCAACCTGTCCTGGGCGCAGGAGCTGTGCATCTACATGTTCGTGTGGGTGGCCAAGTTCGGCGCGGCCTATGGCGTGCGCACCGGCATCCATGTCGGCGTCGACGTCGTCGTGAACCAGCTCAAGTCGCCCTGGCGCAACACCGTGGTGATGTTCGGATTGCTCTGCGGCGCATTCTTCACCGCCGTGATCGGAACCATGGGCGCGAAGTTCGTCTGGGGCCTGATGCACACCGACCAGGTGTCGCCGGATCTCGAAATCCCGAGCTGGTTCGTCTACCTCTGCATTCCGCTCGGGTCCTATTTGATGTGCTTCCGCTTCCTGCAGGTCGCCTACCACTACTTCTATACGGGCGAACTGCCGCATCACGACCACGCCCGCGTCGAGGGTGTCGAGATCGAAGAACCCGGCGTCGGCGCCGCGGAGGTCACCCGATGAGCAGCCTGATCATCTTCTCGCTGCTGATCGCGCTGATGCTGACGGGCATGCCGATCTCGATCGCGCTCGGCATGACGGTGCTGACCTTCATCTTCACCATGACCAACGTCCCGACCGAGTCGGTGGCGCTGAAGCTGTTTACCGGCATCGACAATTTCGAGATCATGGCGATCCCGTTCTTCATCCTTGCCGGCAATTTCCTGACCCATGGCGGCGTTGCCCGCCGCATGATCAATTTCGCGACCTCGATGGTCGGCCATTGGCATGGCGGTCTCGGCCTCGCCGGCGTGATGGCCTGCGCGCTGTTCGCCGCGGTGTCCGGCTCGTCGCCCGCAACCGTGATCGCGATCGGTTCGATCATGATGCCGGCGATGGTCAAGCAGGGCTTTCCAAAACGCTTTGGCGCCGGCGTCATTACCACGTCGGGCGCGCTCGGCATCCTGATTCCGCCCTCGATCGTGATGGTGATCTATTGCGTCGCGACCGGTGGCAGCATCGCGCTGGATCCCTCCGGCCAGCGCGTTTCGTCCGCATCCGTCGGGCAGATGTTCATGGCAGGCGTCATTCCAGGCCTGATGCTGGCGACGCTCCTGGGCCTGACGACCTTCTATCGCGCCTGGAAGTTCGACTATCCGCGATTGCCGCGCGCAAGCTGGACCGAGCGCTTCATCGCCTTCCGCAAATGCATGTGGGGATTGCTGCTGATCCTGATCGTGCTCGGCGGCATCTATGCCGGGATGTTCACGCCGACCGAAGCCGCTGCCATCAGCGCGGTCTATGCCTTCGTCATCGCCGTGTTCGTCTATCGCGACATGTCGCTGAAGGACGTGCCCAGGGTGCTGCTCGGCTCCGCCAATATGAGCGCAATGATCCTCTACATCATCACCAACGCGGTGCTGTTTTCGTTCCTGATGGCGAACGAGAACATTCCGCAGCAGATCGCCGCATGGATCACTTCGGTCGGCGTCGACTGGATCATCTTCCTTCTGATCGTCAACATATTGCTGTTGATGGCGGGCAACGTGATGGAGGCGTCGTCGATCGTGCTGATCATGGCGCCGATCCTGTTTCCGGTGGCGGTCAAGCTCGGCATCCATCCGGTGCATCTCGGCATTCTGATGGTCGTCAACATGGAGGTCGGCATGTGCCATCCGCCGGTCGGACTGAACCTCTACGTCGCGTCCGGCATCGCCAAGATGGGCATCACCGAACTGACGATCGCGGTATGGCCGTGGCTTCTGACCATGCTGATGTTCCTCGGCGTCGTCACCTATGTGCCGGAAATCTCGCTGTGGCTGCCGCGCGTCCTCGGTATGCTCTAGCTGTTGCGCCTTGCGGTGGATCAAATTGGCCGAGATTACATCTTGGTAAGGGAGAGCTCCCTTTCCAATCGGTAAGTTGAAGACCCGCAGGCCGGAGCCCATCCTCAGGCAACCTTTTCACAGGAGGTCTGCATGAGAAACTTCGCCATCGCCGCGGTCGCGGTACTCGCCATCGCCGGTTCGACCGCCGTCTATGCCCAGCATCGTCACTGGGGCTACGGCCATTCGCGGATGAACCCGGAGGACAGGGCGGCCTTTGCCGACGCGCGGATCGCAGCCGTTCATGCCGGCCTCAAGCTGACCGCCGACCAGGAAAAGCTGTGGCCGCCGGTTGAGGCCGCGGTCAGGGAGTTCGCCAAGCAGCGGATCGATCGCGCCAATGCGCGGATGAATGCCTCGCGTGACGATTCCAGCCAGCAGAAGCCGGACGATCCGGTGACGCGGCTGCGCGACCATGCCGACAATATGGCGGCTTCCGCTGCC
>DATCXE010000650.1:0-5233 GCA_036565985.1 Bradyrhizobium sp. | reverse complement strand
TCGGCCCAGATAGGCGGCTTTGCCCGCCCCGTGCAAGTGCACAATCGCAGCTCTTCGTGTCCCGGACGCGGCGCGGCACGCAGTGATGCGACGCGGGACCCAGGCTGGCATCGAGCCCGGCACGTGGGTCCCGGCTCTGCGGCGCAAAGCCAGGGGGCGCTGCACCGCGTCCGGGACACGAGCACATGCATCAAAGAAAAAGAGCGGACGCTGAGAACGTCCGCCCTTGTCTCGCCGGCCTTTTCGCGCCGGAGCCGGGATCACATCCCCACCCCTCCCGCGCGATGACCAAACTGTTCGACGCCACCTGTGTATCAACCTCGCCGGTAATCCCTCGGACAAGCCGGCGCTGCCTGATGCGTTCCACTCTACACCCCGCGCCGGGATCGCCAATCCCATAGTTAATTTAACCTTAACAACGCAAAGCCGCGCCCGCCGCGGCCAAATCGGGTCGGCGGGCATGGACGCTGCAAAGCCCCTCCTGCACAACGAACACGGGACGGCGCGTGCACGAAAGCGGGACAGATGTGTCCTGCCAAGGCCCGCCGGAGACGAGGATCGAGATGAAACACCCATCATGTCGCGAGTTCTTCGCCTATTGGGATGCCAGGCGCGGCGATGCGCGGGCGCCAGACCGCAGCGAGATCCAGCCCGATGCGGTGCGCGACCTGCTCGGCGACATCTTCGTGCTGTCCTACGACAACCACGCCGGCTACCCGTTTCGCGTTGCCGGCACGCGGGTTTCTGCCCTGCTCGGCCGTGACCTCAAGGACGCCAGCTTCTCGGCCTTGTTTGCACCGGACAGCCGCCGCGAGATCGAGGAGATCATAAGCTACGTCGCCGAGGAAATGCTGGCGGCGATTGCCGGCGTTACCGCGACCGCCGAAGACGGCACGACCGCGCATCTGGAATTGCTGCTGCTGCCCTTCAACAACCGCGCGCATGCCCCGATCAGCCTGACCGGCGTACTGGCGCCGTTCGAAAACGATCTCGGCGCCATCAGCGATTTCAAGGTGACGTCGTGGCGCTACCTGCACCGGCCGCAAAAGCTGGTTCCGCGCGCCCTGCGCAAGCTCGCGATCGCGCGCGGCTTCATGGTGTACGAAGGTCTGCGGTAATCAAGTCTGCTTAACTACCGAGACAGCAGGTTGGTCTTGGCCACGTCGATCACCTCGTCGCCGCGGCCGCTCATCACCGCGCGAAGCACCCAAAGGCTGAAACCCTTGATCTGCTCTGCTGTGATCGTTGGCGGCATCGACAGTTCCTGGGTTGCTGTGACGACATCGAGAACCGCCGGACCGTCATGGGCCAGCACGTCGCGGATTGCGCCCTCCAGCTCGCCGGGATCTTCGACCCGCACCGCATGAATGCCCATGGCGCGGGCCATCGCCGCGAAATCGGGGTTCTTCAGGTCGACCCCGGTCTCGATGAATCCGGACGCCTTCATTTCCATCGCCACGAAGCCAAGCACGCCGTTGTTGAAGATCACGACCTTCACCGGCAGTTTCATCTGCGTCAGCGTGATCAGGTCGCCCATCAGCATGGCGAACCCGCCGTCGCCGGACATCGAGACCACCTGCCGTCCCGGCCGCGAGGCCTGCGCGCCGATCGCCTGCGCCATGGCGTTGGCCATCGAGCCATGGACAAAGGAACCGATCAGGCGTCGGCGCCCGTTCATCGCCAGATAACGCGCGGCCCAGATGGTCGGCGTACCGACGTCGGCGGTAAATACCGCGTCCTCCGACGCCTGCTCGCTGAGGAGACGCGCCAGATATTGCGGGTGGATCGGCTTTTGTCCCGGTGTGCCCTTGGCGAGGTCGTCCAGCCCCGCGCGGGCCTTCCTGTAGTGGGCCAGGCTGGCGTCCAGATGCTTGCGATCCGTCTTCGCCTTCAGTTTCGGCAGCAGCGCACCGATGGTGGCGCCGACGTCGCCGACGATGCCGAGGTCGAGCTTGCAGCGCCGGCCGAGGTTTTCCGGCCGGATGTCGACCTGCGCGATCTTCGCATCCGTCGGCAGGAATTGCTTGTAGGGAAAGTCCGTGCCCAGCATCAGCAATACGTCGCAGGCGTGCATCGCCGCGTAGCCGGACGAGAAGCCGATGAACCCGGTCATGCCGACGTCGTAGGGATTATCGAACTCGACATGGTCCTTGCCGCCGAGCGCGTGCACGATCGGAGCCTTCAGCGTCTCGGCCAGCCGCATCAGGCCGGCATGCGCACCGGCACAGCCGCGGCCGCAGAACAGCGTGACGCGCCGGGCGCCGTTCAGAAGTTCGGCTAGGGCCACGAGTTCGGCATCCGCCGGGAGAACGATGGGTGCAGGCGGCAGCAGCCCTCCGTTCGGCGTGACGTCGCGCGTCGGCGATGGACGCAATGCGACGTCGCCCGGTAGAACGATGACGGCAACCCCGCGCCGGCCTACCGCCGCGCGAATGGCGTTTTCCAGCACGTAAGGAAGCTGCGCCGGATCGGAAATCAGTTCGCAGTAGTGGCTGCATTCCCGGAACAGGTCCTGCGGGTGGGTCTCCTGAAAGTAGCCGCCGCCGATTTCTGCGGATGGAATCTGCGCGGCAATCGCCAGCACGGGCGTGCGGCTGCGATGCGCGTCGAACAGGCCGTTGATGAGATGCAGATTGCCGGGGCCGCACGACCCCGCACACACCGCAAGTTCGCCGGTGATCTGCGCTTCGCCCGCGGCGGCGAAGGCTGCGACCTCCTCATGCCGGACGTGAATCCAGTCGATGGCCTTGCGTTTGCGCAGCGCGTCGGTGAGGCCGTTCAGGCTGTCGCCTACGACGCCGAAGATGCGCTTGACGCCAGCCTGGGCCAGCGTCTCGGCGATGAGGTCTGCGACATTGTCGATCTTCATGTTGCATGATCCTTCTCAGCGGCCGGTGAACTTTGCAGCGCGCTTTTCGAGAAACGCGTTGCGCCCCTCGACCGCATCGGCGCTGAGACGGATTTCCGCCTGCATTTCGATCTCGCGACGGAACTGATCGGCATAGCTGGCGTGTTCGCTCTCGTCGATCAGACGGCGCGTCGCGACCAGCGCGCGCGTCGGGCCGCTTGCGAGTTTGCGCGCCAGCGCCAGCGCGCCGTCACGCAACGCCGCTTCGTCGAATACGTCGCGGACCAATCCCCATTCCTTGGCCTGATCGGCCGTGAGAGGCTCGTTGGTCATCATCAGTTCGAGCGCGCGCTGCCGGCCGACAAGGCGCGGCAACAGCCAGGTCGACCCCAGATCAGGCACCAGCGCGATGCGGCTGAACACCTGGATGAAACTCGCCGAGCGCGCCGCGACGATCACGTCGCCGGCCATGGCGAGACTGAACCCGCCGCCGGCCGCCACGCCGTTGACGGCCATCACGACCGGCACACGGCACTCGCGCAATGCCTTGAACGTCGGCCAGTAATATTTCATCACGCCCGCGGCGATATCGTCGCCCAGGATCTGCGCAGCCTTGAGGTTCTGCCCCGAACAGAAACCGCGGCCGGCGCCCGTGATCACCAGCGCCCTCACCTGCGGATCATCAGTCATCTCGCCAATGGCAATCGCGAGATCGCCGAGCAGATCCGGCGTCATGGCGTTCAGGGTCGCCGGCTCATCCAGGGTCAGAACGCCGATGCTGTCGATGCGCTCTCGCTTCACTCCCGGCATATCGAAACCTCCATTCGCAGGTATTTTGGCCGGCCCGGCCGGGCGCGGCAGCACCCCCGATGGTACCGAAACAACGCGGCAAAGGACAATCGCCCTGAAAAGCGCAGGCTCCAGCGCCGCCCCGCGGCAGGCTCGCGTCACTTTGATCTTGCGCAAAGTGCCCTGGCCCGGGAAACTGTACTCACGGGGGCATCTGAGGACTTGCAGATGCGAAAAGCGCCGGACCTGTCGATCTCACCCGAAAAAGTGTTCTTCATCGCCGCAAAGTCGCGCCAGTCTGACGGCACGGCGGCAGACTTGAATGCAAACTCGGGCTCCGCCGACGACGATGCCGTCCACGGCTCCAGAGATCGCAGCAGAACTGCCGATCGCTCGGAGCTTTCCGGCTTCATTCAGAACCTGAATGTGGACGAGCAGATCGACCTCGTCGCCCTGATGTGGCTCGGCCGTGGTGACGGCGAACTCGACAACTGGAACGACCTGCGCGCGGAGGCTTCACGCGCCCACAACAACCGCACGGCATCCTACCTGATCGAAACACCGATGCTTGCGGATTATCTCGAAGAAGCCCTGTCGCAGTTTGGCATGTCGCCCGAGGATTTCGAGGAACCTCTCTGATCCGCTCGAGACCCGTCATTCCGGAGTATTGCAATGAACAAGATGAAAATCGGTACCGGCGACTGGATGGTCGTCTGCGACGGCCGCAAGGCGCTCATCCTTGAGAATCTCGGCGATCGAATGTTTCCAAACCTGCACACGAAGGAAGTGCGCGAGCAACCCGACCTGCCGACGCAGGCTCAAGGCAGCGCGGCCCCAGGACGCGTGTACCAGTCGACCGGTGCAGCGCGAAGCGCGGTCGAGCAGACGGACTGGCACGATGAGTCCGAGCGATCGTTCCTGAAGGCGCTCGCGGAGCGGCTGGATACGGCGGTCACATCGGGCGAAACCTCTGCGCTGACCATTGTCGCCTCGCCGCGAGCGCTCGGCATGATCAGGGCCGACTATTCTGACGCCGTACGAAAGGCTCTCAATGCCGAGGTGGCCAAGGACCTGGTCAAGATGCCGGTGTACGAGATCGAAAAGCAGCTGTTGTCATGATGGCGCGAGCCGTCCTGATGAGCCATTTTACCACACCCGGCGAATGCCGGTACTTCATGCGAGCCCCGATAATACATCGTTAACCTTGTCGGCCTTAGGGTCTGTCTGACGCCGAAGGATCGGCCGTCGGGTGCCGAAGATGTCGTTTGCGCAAAAGAAACCGTCCACTGTCCCGTCCGCCGAGGAACGACGGCGCTTCCAGCGCGTCAAGGTCCACCTGCTCGGCCGCTACATGCTGCCCGACCGCCGCGAGTTTCCTTGCCAGATCGTTAACATGTCCCCGGGCGGACTGGCCCTGCTGGCGCCAGGCATCGGCAATGTCGGAGACCGCGTGATCGCCTATCTCGACCATATCGGCCGGGTCGAGGGCAGAATTACCCGTATCATCGACAATGGCTTCGCCATGACGGTCGGCGCGACCGCGCGCAAGCGCGACAAGCTCGCTGCCCAGCTCACCTGGCTCGCCAACCGCGATAT
>DATCXE010000641.1:0-5271 GCA_036565985.1 Bradyrhizobium sp. | reverse complement strand
CGCCGACATCCGCTCGCCGGTGCCGCTGCCGGAGTTCATGCGCGCCAAGGTGCCCGAGCCAGTTCCTCTCGGGGCGCCGCCCGACATCAAGACGATGCTGAGGGAGAAAATCGACGCGGTGTTCACGCCGGCCTCGCGTCCGACACAGGTGCGCGTCTCCGAGCCGCGCCCCAACCTGCGTGGACCAGGCTGGACCGCATGCGTCAAGGCCGAGGTGGTTTCCGTCGTCGGCACGCCGCTGGGCACGCAGACCTATCGGATCGAGATCTCCGACGGCGCGATTTCGGATCGCCGCCAGGTCGAAGCCGACGATACCTGCTTCAGCGAAAACTACGATCCGATCTAGCGCAGACAGCGGGTTGCGGACGGGTTGCGGCACGCCGCAAGGCTAAACGAACGGTTAACGCAACCGCTCAAATCCGGGCTTCGCATCAACGGTATTTTCCATTTATTCCCCTAGCATCGCCCTGTGAACGCGATGGAAGCAGGCAGCGCCCGCGGCGTCGTCGGCTAATAAATCGCGAACGGGGATACGGGGAAGTGGTCGATATTGCCGAAGCAGCGGTGGTCCGTCGTGCACCGAACAAGGATGCCACGCGAACATCTGGATCGACCGCAAATGTGAACCGCGGGCTGACGCCGCTCGCCGACATTTCCGCACTCCCGTGGAGAGCGCTCGCCGAACGCGCCATCGAGCCGAACGGCTATTATCTCCCGGATTGGGAACTGGCAGTGAACGCATCCGCACGCGGCCGCACTGGCGCCTCGGCGCTTGGCGCGTGGAGCGATGCTTCGGGACTGATCGGTCTCATGCCCGTCATTTCGATGTGGCGCGCCTGCAATATCCCGCTGCCTGTGCTCGTCAGCGCCGATCCCTACGGCACGCTTTGCACCCCCCTGCTCGATCGCGACGTGGCGGAGGATGCCGTCACGGGCATTCTGCAGCAGGCCCGGCAGGCGGGCGCCCATGCGCTGATGCTGCGCGCGACCTCGCTCGACGGTGCAGCCATGAAAGCCTTCACCAACGTGCTGCGTCGTGACGGCATCGCGCCGCTCGTGCTGCAATCGCATGTTCGCGCCTGCCTCGACGCCTCGGGCGACGCGGACGAGGTGCTGCGCGATGCGCTGGGCGCGAAGAAGCTGAAAGAACTGCGCCGCCAGCGCAACCGCCTCGCCGAACACGGCGCCGTCAATTTCCAGGTGGCGCGCACATCGGCTGAAATGGCCGTCGCCGTCGAAACCTTCCTGATGCTGGAAGCCAGCGGCTGGAAGGGCAAGCGGGGCACCGCGCTCGGGCAGGACGAAGGGGATGCCGCCTTCGTCCGCCGTGCCACCGCGGCGCTGGCCGAGACCGGCCAATGCGAGATCGTGACGCTGCGCGCGGGCGAAGCCGCGGTGGCTGCGGCAATCGTGCTGCGCCATCAGGACCGCGCCTTCTACTTCAAGCTCGGCGTCGACGAGCGCTTTGCAAAATTTTCGCCCGGCGTGCAACTGACGCTGGACCTGACCCGGCACCTCTGCGCCGACCCGGCCATTGCCGTGGTCGATTCCACCGCAAAAGCCGGTCACCCCATGATCGATCCGATCTGGCGCGGCCGCCTTGCGATCGGCGACGTGCTGATCCCCTTGCGAAAGCGCGATCCGGTCGTCCCGCTGATCCGCGTTTCGCTTGCGCTGCGCAGCGCTATCCGCGAACCGGCGCGCCGCCTCGTTCATTCGCTCAGAAAAAACCGGGAGAAATCCGCGTGAACACCCTCACATCAGTCGCGCCCGTGATCACGGCCGATCGAGACGCGCTGCGGCGCGACTTTCCGCTGAAGCCGTTCGCGATCCGCCACAGGCTGGCCGGCCATCCGCTGCTGATGCTGCCGCGCATCGCGCAACTGGCCTCGGAACTGCCGCGCGACCTGATCGAATACAATTCCGGCAAGGTCGCGATCAGCCAGGACCCGGACGCCATTCCTTCCGTGGATCTCGATCCGGTCGAAGTGGTGAAGAGCATCGAAACCGCCGGCGCCTGGATGGTGCTCAAGCGCGTCGAGAATTCGCCGGAATACCGGGCGCTGCTGGAAGACACGCTGCTGTCGGTCGCCCGTGCGCGCGGCTTCAACAGCCTGCTCGATGCCGGCTTCGAGCAGGTCGAGGGCTTCCTGTTCGTATCCTCGCCGAACTCGACCACGCCGTTCCACCTCGACAGCGAAGACAATTTCTTCGTGCACATCCACGGCGAGAAATTCTTCACGATCTTCGACAATGCCGACCGCTCGATCGTCTCCGACGACGAGATCGAGCGCTCGATGACGAAGCATCGCAACCTGAAATACGACGAGAGCTTTGCGCCCCGCGGCCAGGAATTCCATCTGTTCGCGGGCGACGGCTGCTACGTGCCGTACCAGTGGCCGCACTGGGTGCGAACGGCAGGTTCGTTCTCGATCTCGATGGCGATTACCTGGAAGACGCGCGAAGTCCGGCGGATGAACGACCTGCACTTCTTCAATTCGATGCTGCGCGGCATCGGCCTGCCGCAGCAGCCGCCCGGCAAGCAGCCGGTGCTCGATACGTGCAAGCTGGCGTTCTATCGCACCGTCACGACAGCCATCAAGCCGCTGCGCGCCTCCATGGCGATGCGCCGCGTGCTGCGGCGGGTCGCGCTGGGCAAGCGGGCGAACTATTACCTGAAGGGTGCTTGAGGCCAGCCGGCGTGCCGCGCCTCACTGCAGCGGCGAATGCGGCGCGGGCAGCATGATCGTCGAGTGCATCTCCTCGAGGAATCCGGGGCCCTTGCCGAGGAATTCCTGCCAGGCAGGATCCTTCATGGCATTGCCGCGCGCTTCGGCGCGGGCGTTCAGGCTGGGATAGGCCCAGATATGGCAGGCCTCGTTCGGCTGCCCTGCTTCGGTCGTCCAGAGGCCCACGATCTTCGAATATTTCTCGCGTTCCGGCAGCACCGCGGTGAACGCATCGAGCCACTGCTTGAGGCCACCGGCAGGCTTGCCGCGATAGTTGCGCAGTTCGTAGACATTGCCTTTCGATGCCGGCGCAACCGGCGGCCGCACCGCGTTCATCAGGCGAACGTCCTGACGAACCAGCAAGGGCCGGATCAGCGCAACGTACTCGCCGGTCCAGCGCGGATTCCTGGCGAGTTCGGCGCGCAGTCGCGCGCGCTCCTCAAAGTCCTTGTAGCTCCACATATGCAGGACCTGGTTGAGCGGCCCGATCTCGGTCAGCCAGTAGCCTTCCAGCTTGCCGTAATCGTCCTTGCGGATGTCGCGCGACACCGTGCTCGCCGCCTTCACCATGTCGCCGAGCGTGCCGGGCTTTACGGTGTAGGTTCGCAGTTCGTAGATCATGACGCCTCCCCAGGATGTTATTGTTGCCGATGATTTCGTCCGATCGTCATGGCCGGGCCTGTCCCGGCCATCCACGTCTTCGATGCGGTAAGAAGCAGGTCGTGGATGCCCGGCGCGAGGCCGGGCATGACGAACCAGCCGCGTCCTACTCCGCCGCCTGCGCGTTGATCTCGCCCGATACCTGACGGATGGCGCGGGCCAGTTGCTCGGCGGGCTGCGCACCGGACACGGCATATTTCTGCGCGAACACGTAGGTGGGAACGCCGGAGATGCCCTTGTCGGAGGCTTCCTGCGCCTGGCCCGAGATCAGCGCGACATCCTCATCGGTCGCAAGGCGCCTGCGCACATCCTCGGCATCGAGACCGACGTCGGCCGCGGCTTGCACCAGCACGTTCACGTCGGTCAAGTCGCCGCCATCGCGGAAATACAACTCCATCAACCGCTGCTTCATCTCGGCCGATTTGCCTGCGGCCTCGGCCCAGTGGATCAGCCGGTGGCAATCGATCGTGTTGGGCTGGCGCTTCACCAGTTCGGGGTGATAGCTCAGCCCCTCCTCGCCCGCGGCGGCGACGACGCGGCCCGCGATGCCCTTATAGGCCTCGACCGAGCCGAACTTGGCGGTGAGATATTCGTCGCGGCTGATGCCCTCGCGCGGCACCCAGGAATTGAGGAAGAACGGCCGCCAGCGCACTTCGACGGGAACATCCGGCACCAGCGCCAGCGCGTTCTCGATCCGGCGCTTGCCGATATAGCACCACGGGCAGACCACGTCGGAGACGATATCGATCTTCAACGGCTTCAGGGTGCTCATCGGCATCTCCTCGAGGGTTGGGTGGAGCCCAAAATAGGCCGAATGAACCAACGCACAAGGGCGCTGCCCGCATGTCTAACCTCCGCGGTTATTGTGCCCCGGCCCGGCTGCCCAAGACGCTGCGCACCGATTGCAGCCGCGAAGGCCAGCAATGAGCGCCATTTTCAGCCTGGAATGCCCCTGTTCCTCCGCCCGGGCCCGGGCGTCCCGAGAGCGGGTGTCAGGGCGCCAGATACTGCAAGAGCCTCGGATCGTTGCGAACCTCGTGCGCCGATCCTGATATCGCGACCCTTCCGCGATCGAGCACAAAGGCCCGGTCCGCGACCCGCAACGCGAGATCGAGATGCTGCTCCACGATCACGACGGCGATCTCCCTGGCCAGCAGGATCAGACGCTCGGTGATTTCCTCGATCACGCCGATCCAGACCCCTTCGGTCGGCTCATCCAGCAGCAGCACGCGCGGGTTCGACAGCAAGGCGCGGCCGATCGCCAGCATCTTGCGTTCACCGCCGGACAACGTCCCGGCGACCTGATCCATCCGTTGGCCGAGTTTCGGAAAGATCTCCAGCACACGATTGACGGCCTGGCTGTCGCGGTTGGTCAGCGCGCCGACGGCAAGATTGTCGCGCACCGAGAGCCTGCCAAACACCGCATGTTCCTGCGGCACGTAGCCGAGGCCGAGGCGGATGCGCCGCTCGGTCGGCAGTTGCCCGACGCTGCGCGCGTCGAGGCTGACGGAGCCGCCGAGCAGCGGCAATTCTCCGACGATGGCCTTCATCAGCGTGGTCTTGCCGGCGCCGTTGCGGCCGAGGATGGCGACGCCGCCGCGCCAGGGAACGCCCAGCGTGACGCCGAACAGCACCTGGCTGCGGCCGTAGCCCGCGTCGACATTCTGGATATCGAGATATTTGTCCTGGTCAGGCACGGCGCAGATAGACCTCCTGAACCCGGGCGCTCGACTGAATATGCTGGACCGAACCGCAATCGAGCACGCTTCCCTGGTCGAGCACGGTCAGCCGGTCGCAGATGTCGCGAATGAAATCGAGATCATGCTCGACGATGACGAGAGAGCAGCGACTCTTGATCGGCTGCAGCAGTTCACCTGTGACC
>DATCXE010000636.1:0-6314 GCA_036565985.1 Bradyrhizobium sp. | reverse complement strand
TGGCGAAACAGCCGGCAGGCGCCATCAGTGCGACCAAGCGGCTGATGCGCAATCCGGAACTGCTGCTCGGCCAGATCGCGGCGGAGAGCGGAAAGTTCGCGGAGCGCCTGACCACCGTGGAGGCGCGCGAGGCGTTTACTGCGTTTGCCGAGCGCAGGGCGCCGGACTTCATGAAACTGGCCAGCTAGCCATCGCACGCCAACCCGTGTCCCGGACGCGGTGCAGCGTGTCAACGCTGCTCCGCAGAGCCGGGACCCACCGTGGCGACGAGCGGACCCCGGCTCTGCAGCGCACCACGCCGCAAGTGCGGCGCGCTGCGCAGCGTCCGGGGAGCGCAGCCCAACATTGTCCGCCGACGCACGCAGTCTCCGCAATTGAAAGTCGTTTTTCCCGCAGCTGCGACCGGGAGGTAATTGACCGCCTGTCATGGCCCCGCTACCCCATTCTTGATCGCCTGCGGGGGAAACGAATGAACAATAACAATGACAGTTCCGAATTCGATTACGTCATCGTCGGCGCCGGCTCGGCCGGATGTGTGCTCGCCAATCGCCTGAGTGCCAATGGCAAGCATTCCGTGTTGCTGCTGGAGGCAGGGCCCAAGGATACCAATCTCTGGATCCACGTGCCGCTCGGCTACGGCAAACTGTTCAAGGAAAAATCCGTCAACTGGATGTACCAGACCGAGCCGGAACCGGGCCTGAACGGCCGGCAAGTGTTCCAGCCGCGCGGAAAAGTGCTCGGCGGTTCGAGTTCGATCAACGGGCTGTTGTATGTCCGCGGCCAGCACGAGGATTACGATCGCTGGCGCCAGCGCGGCAATGCCGGCTGGGGCTATGATGATGTGCTGCCCTATTTCAAGAAGGCCGAGAACCAGCAGCGCGGTCCCGACAAATATCACGGCGCGGACGGACCGCTGCCGGTGTCCGACTGGCGCCATCACGATCCCCTGTCGGAAGCCTTCGTCGTTGCCGCAGCCGAAGTCGGCATCCCGACCAATCCCGATTTCAATGGTGCGACCCAGGAAGGCGCGGGGTTTTTCCAGACCACGACCAACCGCGGCCGGCGCGCCAGCACCGCATATTCCTATCTTCGCCCGGCGAAGAACCGCAGCAACCTGCACATCGAAACCTCGGCGCTGGCGCAGCGCATCCTGTTTGAAGGGCGTCGCGCCAAAGCGGTCGAATACAAGCAGGAAGGCCGCGTGCGCACGGCGCGGGCGCGCAAGGAAATCCTGGTTTCCAGCGGCGCGTACAACTCGCCGCAATTGTTGCAGCTCTCCGGCGTGGGGCCCGCGGACCTCCTGGAGCAGCATGGCATCGGGATCGTGCTCGATGCGCCTGGCGTCGGCAACGATCTGCAGGACCACATGCAGGTCCGGCTGGTCACGCGCTGCGCGCAGAAGGTCACGCTCAACGACGTCGTCAACCATCCGATCCGCAAGGTGATGGCGGGCCTTCAGTACGCGGCTTTCCGCAAGGGACCGCTGACGATCGCCGCCGGCACGTCAGGGGCCTTCTTCAAGACCAGCCCGCGTCTGGCGTCGCCCGATATCCAGATTCACTTCCTGCCGTTCTCGACCGACAAGATGGGCGAAAAGCTCCACGCGCTTTCCGGCTTCAGCGCCTCGGTCTGCCAGTTGCGCCCGGAGAGCCGCGGCTCGCTGCGCATCAAGAGCGCCGATCCGTCGGTGCCACCGGAAATCCGCATCAATTACCTCGCGACCGAAACCGATCGCCGCGCCTTCATCGACGGCATCCGCATCCTGCGCAACATCCTCGCGGCTCCCGCGCTGAAGCCCTACGCGGTTGCCGAAGTCGATCCAGGGCCGAAGGTGAGTAGCGACGACGAGTTGCTTGATTACTGCCGCCGCACCGGCAGCACGGTCTATCATCCGACCTCGACCTGCCGGATGGGCAGCGATCCGCTCGCCGTCGTCGACCAGCGCCTGCGCGTACGCGGCATCGAGGGCTTGCGCGTGGTCGATGCGTCCATCATGCCGGATTTGATGTCGGGCAATACCAACGCGCCGACGATCATGATCGCGGAGAAGGCGTCGGATATGATTCTGGAGGACGCAAGGTAGGACGAGGGCTATCGGCGAACACTGCTGTCATCATCCGCGAAGGCGGATGATCCAGTACTCCGCGGCGTCTCGATTCAAACTGAGGCCGGTGGTTACTGGATGCCCGCCTTCGCGGGCATGACGATGGTATCCGTCATCCCCCCCGATACGCCCGCACCCGGTTCAGCATCTGCTCGACATGCGCGATCGGGGTTTCCGGCTGGATGCCGTGGCCGAGGTTGAAGATCAGACGTCCCCCGGCGTAGTTCGCCAGCACGTCGTCGACGGCGCGGTCGAGTGCGGCGCCGCCCGCGATCAAAGCCAGCGGATCGAGATTGCCTTGCACGGCTACGCGGCTTTGCACGCGCTCGCGGATCAATGACGGCTCGGCCGCCCAGTCGATGCTGACCGCGTTGACGCCGGTCGCCTCGACATAGGCCGGCAGCAGCGCGCCGGCGCCGCGGGGAAAGCCGATGATCTTCGCGTCCGGCACTTGTGCGCGAACGCCGGCAACGATGCGTTTTGCTGGTTCAATCGACCATCGCTGGAACTCGCGCGCCGGCAGCACGCCGGCCCAGGTGTCGAAGATCTGCAACACGTCTGCGCCGGCCTTGAGCTGGCCCAGCAGATACTGGATCGAATTCTCCACCAGCACGTCGATGATTTGCGCGAACGCCTCCGGGTGGCGATAGGCCATCATCCGGGCCGGTGCCTGATCCGGCGTGCCCTGTCCGGCGACCATGTAGGTGGCGACCGTCCACGGCGCGCCGCAGAATCCGATCAGCGCGATTTCGGGCGCGAGTTCGCGGCGCACGCGACGCAGCGCTTCATAGACCGGCTCGAGCTTGCCGAAATCGGCATGGCGCGCCAGCGTCGCCACCTGCTCGGGCGTATCGAGCGGATCGAGCCGCGGGCCTTCGCCGGCCTCGAAGCGCACCGAGCGGCCGAGCGCGTAGGGGATGACGAGAATGTCGGAGAAGATGATCGCGGCGTCGAAATTGAATCGGCGGATCGGCTGCAGCGTCACCTCGGCGGCGTATTCCGGCGTGAAGCACAAATCGAGGAAGCCGCCGGCCCTGGCGCGCAGTTCGCGGTACTCCGGCAGATAGCGGCCGGCCTGTCGCATCATCCATACCGGCGGCACTTGCTGCCTGCGGCCGGACAGCACTTCGATAAGGGGTTTAACGGCGGATTTCTGGGACAAATCGAAAGTTCCTGCGGAGTACCGATCTTCGCGCCTCTGATACACGCAGGTTCCTCCCTGGCCAAGGAGAGATAAAGGCGCGAAGCGGAACCGGCGCCAGTCCGGGACGTTATGTCCGGCATGGAGGCACCTATGGCTGAGAAATTCAATCCTGCGGCGCATGACAAACACGCCGTCGACCCCCGGGAAGCGGCGAAGGCCGACCGGGAGATGCACGAAAAGCTCGAAAAGGGTCTGATAGACACCTTCCCAGCGTCCGATCCCGTAAGCGCCGCGCAACCGGCGCCGTCAAAGGCCGACGGCGATCGTGAAAACGAGTCACTTTGGGACAAGGTGCGCTCGGTTTTCAAGTGACGTCAACGCGCGAGGTTCGCGTGATGAAGACCGAATTCAACCACGCCGCCAACGACTCGCCGCGCAGCGGCAGCACCAAGAAGGTCACGCCGGTGGTGTGGGCTGTGATCGTGGCGGCCGGGATCGCAATCGCGATCTGGTTTGCCACGATGTAAGTCGAGTTCCTAGTAGTGCGGCGGCGGCTCGTTCGCAGGGCCCGGCGCATTGCTTTCAGCGTCTCGCAGGCGTTCTTTCAGTTCAGCGATCTGGCGCGTCAGCCTGTCGATCTCGACCCACTGCGCGGTGATCGTCTGGTTCAGCGTCTCGATAGTCACGTCCTGATAAGTCAGGCGCATCTCCAGAGCGTCGATCCGTTCGTTCACCGCGTCGACATCACTCATGCGAGCCATCGTTGATCTTGTGCTCCCGCAGGCCGTGGCCCAGCGCCACGCGTTCGTCGAACACGAAACATTCGCCGCGCCAGCGGCTTTCCTCTTCCGGCACGCCTTCGAGGTAGCGCAGGATGCCGCCCTTGAGGTGATAGACCTCGCCAAATCCGTGTGCGAGCAGATAGGCGCTGGCCTTCTCGCAGCGGATGCCGCCGGTGCAGAACATCGCGATCTTCTTGTGTTTGGCCGGATCGAGCTTTTGCGCCGCGAATTCCCTGAATTGCCCGAAACTCCTGATGCCGGGATCGACCGCGCCTTCGAACGTGCCCATCGCGACCTCGAAGGCGTTGCGGGTATCGATGACCAGCGTATCGGGCGAGGCGATCAGTTCATTCCACTCGGACGGCTCGACATAGGTACCGACCTGCCGCGTCGGATCCACCGCGCTGCCGAGCGTGACGATTTCCTTCTTCAGCCTGATCTTCAGCCGCTGAAACGGCATCCCGGCAGCGCCAGAGAATTTGAGTTCGAGATTGTCGAGCCGGCCGCCGAAAAGGGCGCCTTGCTGCAATTCGCTGATGAACGCCTCGATATCAGGCTCGCTGCCCGCGACCGTGCCGTTGATGCCCTCATGCGCCAGCAGCACGCTGCCCTTCAACCCGAGGCTGGCAGCAAGCGCGCGCAGCGGCTCCCGCAACTCCCGGAAGTCGGGCAGCGCGGCAAACTGGTAAAAGGCGGCGACCTTGAGCGGCATGGCGACCATGTATCAGGCGGGCGGGGGAGGCGAAACCCCGTCGAGGAGCCCGCATTCCGTGCATTCCCTTGGTATGCCAGCCATTGCCCTGCCCGGGAAGAATATGCCAAGAACCGTCTGTAGACCCGCCCGTTCGTCCCTCGCGGGACACCTCTAAAATACCGAAAAGAAAGCTCTCGCGATGAGGAATTTCCATTTCGCCGGCCGCTCGACGGTCCATGCCCAGAACGCGATGGTGGCGACGTCGCACCCGGACGCCGCGCTGGTCGCCATCGACGTGATGCGGGCGGGTGGCACCGCTGCCGACGCCGCGGTCGCCGCCTGCGCGCTGCTCGGCGTGATCGAGCCGCAATCGACCGGAATCGGCGGCGACTGTTTTGCGCTGATCCAGCCGAAGGGCGAAGGCAAGATAACAGCCTATAACGGCTCCGGGCGCGCGCCGATGGCCGCGACGGCAGAATGGTACCTGGAGCGCAAGATCCATTCCGTGCCGCTGACCTCGGCCCATGCTGTCAGCATTCCCGGCGCGATCGACGCCTGGGACGCGATCCTGCGCGACCATGGCAAGATGGGGCTCGACACCCTGCTGCAGCCGGCGATCAAGGCCGCCGAGGAAGGCTATATCGTCGCGCCCCGTATCGCCTTCGACTGGAAGAACCAGTTCGAGAAGCTGAAGAACGGCACCAACACCGAGCGCTATCTGCTGCCGCATGGCAAGCCGGCGGTGGCCGGTGACGTCATCCGTCAGCCCGAACTGGGCAAGACCCTGCGTGCGATCGCCGCGAAGGGCCGCGATGCGTTCTACAGCGGCGAGATCGCCGCCGACATGGTCGAGACGCTGCGCGGCATCGGCGGCCTGCACACGCTGGAAGACTTTGCCGCCCATTCGACCGAAACGACCTCGCCGATCGGCACCATGTACAAGGGCCACGACGTCTGGCAGTGCCCGCCGAACGGTCCTGGCATCACCATGCTGGTGATGCTGAACATCCTTTCCCGTTTCGACCTGACGAAGTTCAAGCCGCTCAGCGTCGAGCGTTTCCACCTCGAGGCGGAAGCCGCGCGCATCGCCTACATGATGCGCGAAGAGCACGTCTGCGATCCCGCACATGTCCATGTCGATGTCGCCCGAATTCTCGCCGAGGAGTTCGCTGAGGAACACATCAAGCAGATCAGCATGGACAAGTTGCTCGATCTACCCAATGTGGCGCCGCCGATGAACCCGTCGACCGTCTACATCACCGTGGTCGACAAGGACCGCAACGTCTGCTCGTTCATCAATTCGATCGCGCATTCGTTCGGATCGGCGATCGTGTCGAACAAGACCGGCATCCTGCTACAGAACCGCGCCGGCGGTTTCCGCATCCAGCCCGGCCATCCCAACTGCATCGCGCCGGGCAAGCGGCCGCTGCACACCATCATTCCGAGCCTTGCGACGAAGAACGGCCGCGCCGTGATGCCGTTCGGCGTGATGGGCGGGCAGTATCAGCCGGTCGGGCAGACCCATGTGCTGACCAACATCCTCGACTATGGTTGCGACGTGCAGGAAGCCATCGATATGCCGCGCGGCCT
>DATCXE010000634.1:0-5975 GCA_036565985.1 Bradyrhizobium sp. | reverse complement strand
TGCGCGCGGCGAAGGCCGCCAGCCGTTCCGTTGCCCGGTCCTGTTGCAATCTGCCCGTCAATTTGTTGCCACCTCGCGAAGCACGGTGCGACAATCGCGCGCGCAAACGCCCGTTGAAACCACCGTCAGCGACAGCGAAACAACAGGCATCATGGTCCGCGAAAGTTCGGCGCGGCGGTACACAGGCGACACATCCCCTTGGTGATTAAGTCGGCGGCGGGAACAAAAGGTTCAACGCCCATTTTAGCAGAATTTGCCGATACTTGGCTATCGTGCACTGGGTCGCCGGAGGCCTGATCCTCAGGTTATCCCGGCTGTTGGATTACAATCGTCAATTGTGCGCTGCGACGACGTTCCGATGGATTGAAACCATCGCCGCAGCGATCTATGAGGGCGGTTGCGATATATTGCATCGCGCGGCGCCGCAACGCAGGACGATCACCGGTGAAACTGGCCTTGAAATTCTTGCAGCTCGTCACGCTGGCAGTATTGGCGCTGTCGTCTTCCGCGCATGCCGCGACCGAAATCATGTGGTGGCATGCGATGTCGGGGCAACTCGGCAAGCAGCTGGAAAAGCTGGCGGCCGATTTCAACGCGTCGCAGCCCGACTACCGGATCGTGCCCGCGTACAAGGGCAGTTACACCGAGACGGTTACCGCTGCGATTTTTGCGTTCCGCTCGCGCAGCCAGCCCGCGATCGTTCAGGTCAACGAGATCGCGACCGCTACCATGATGGCGGCAAAGGGCGCGATCTATCCGGTATTCGAACTGATGCGCGATCAGTCGGAGTCGTTCTCGCCGGAAGCGTATCTGCCGGCCGTCACCGGTTATTACTCCGACGTCGCCGGCAACATGCTGTCGTTTCCGTTCAACGTCTCGACGCCGATCCTCTACTACAACAAGGATGCCTTCCGTGCGGCCGGCCTCGATCCGGAGGTGGCGCCGAAGACCTGGGCCGAAATCGGCACCGCGGCAAAGCGCCTGCGCTCGGCCGGTTCGTCCTGCGGCCTCACCACATCCTGGCCGTCCTGGGTTCATGTCGAGAATTTTTCCGCGTTCCACAATCTGCCATTGGCGACCCGGGCCAATGGCTTTGGCGGGCTCGATGCCGAGCTGACCTTCAACAATCCGGACGTGGTGCGGCACATCGCGCAACTGGCGGAATGGCAGGCGACGAAAGTCTTCGACTATAGCGGCCGTGGGCAATCGGCCGAGCCGCGCTTTCAGAAGGGCGAATGCGCCATCTTCATCGGCTCGTCCGGGACGCGCGCGGACATCAAGGCCAATTCGAAATTCGAGGTCGGCTACGGCATGATCCCGTACCGGCCCGAAATTGCCGGCGCCCCGCAAAATTCCATCATCGGCGGTGCCACGCTGTGGGTGCTGCGCGACCGGCCGCGCACCGAATATGCCGGCGTCGCGCAGTTCTTCGCCTATCTGTCGAAGCCGGAAGTCCAGGCCGCCTGGCACCAGAACACCGGCTACCTGCCGATCACCCGCGCCGCCTTCGACCTCACCCGCGCGCAGGGCTTCTACGATCGCAATCCCGGTGCGGCGATCGGCATCGAGCAACTGACCCTGAAACCGCCGACCGAGAACTCGAAGGGAATCCGGCTTGGCTCCTTTGTGCTGATCCGCGGCGTGATTGAGGAAGAACTCGAGCAGATTTTCCGCGGCAAGCAGTCCGCGCAGGCAGCGCTGGATATCGCCGTCGAGCGTGGCAACCACCTGCTGCGCCAGTTCGAGCGGGCCAATCCGGATCGGTAATCTCCACCCGTCATAGCGAGCGAAGCGAAGTCCGTAGGATGGGTAGAGCGAAGCGAAACCCATCATGTTTCCGCGCACGTGATTGATGGGTTTCGCTTCGCTCTACCCATCCTACCGGGCTGCGCCGGTTCAAACGGGCTCCCCGTCATTGCGAGCGTAGCGAAGCAATCCATCTCTCCCCGCGCCGAGACTTGGATTGCTTCGCTTCGCTCGCAATGACGGTAGAGAGGCTCCGCTCAGTAATGAAGCTGTTCGAAATATGTGCATTACTATTAGGCAAATATGCCTCTTTGTATGCAATTTTCCGGAGTGTCGCACCGCGCTGAGCGACGCGCGGCAGACATATTCACTAGTCCAATCAACCTATTACCGCGTCGCTAACGTCTCCTTAAGATTTGGCACAAACCTTGCGATCCCTGTTCCAAAGCCCGTTTCCCTCTGGCGTTGGAGCATCACCCATGAAGCGTCGCGATTTCCTCAAATCCGTCACCGGCGTTGCCGCGGGCGCGCTGGTGCCTGCGCCGGCGATCTGGTCCTCCGCCAAGGCCCAGTCGCGGTCGGAGACGCTGCTGATCGTCTCGGAAGGCGGCCCCAACAATCTCGACATCCACGGCGTCGGCACCAACGTTCCCGGCTATGAAGTGTCGTGGAATTGCTACGACCGCCTGATTACCCACGAGATGAAGAGCGGTCCCGGCGGCGTGCCGTATTACGACCGCGACAAGTTCAAGGGTGAACTCGCCGACGACATGAAGATCGACGACATGTCGGTCACCTTCAAGCTGAAGAAGAACGCCAAATTTCACGACGGCGCGCCGGTCACGGCCAGGGACGTCAAATGGTCGCTCGACCGCGCGGTCTCCGTCGGCGGCTTCCCGACCTTCCAGATGAGCGCAGGTTCGCTGACCAAGGCCGAGCAATTCGTCGTCGTCGACGACAGCACGGTGCGGGTGGATTTCGCCAAGAAGGATCGCCTCACCGTTCCCGATCTCGCCGTCATCGTGCCCTGCATCGTCAATTCGGAACTGGTGAAGAAGCATGCCAGCGAGAAGGATCCCTGGGGGCTCGAATACACCAAGCAGCAGACCGCGGGCTCCGGCGCCTACAAGCTGGCGAAATGGACCGCCGGCACCGAAGTGATCATGGAGCGCAACGACGAGTGGGCCGGCGGCCCCTTGCCGAAGATCAAGCGTGTGATCTGGCGCATGGTGCCGCAGGCCGGCAACCGCCGCGCGCTGCTGGAGCGCGGTGACGCCGACATCTCCTACGAACTGCCGTTCAAGGATTTCCAGGAGATGAAGGCCAACGGCAAGCTGAACGTGGTGTCGCTGCCGTTCTCCAACGGCATCCAGTATATCGGCATGAACGTCACCAAGCCGCCGTTCGACAATCCGAAAGTGCGTCAGGCGATGGCCTATGCGATGCCGTATCAGAAGATCATCGATGCGGTGCTGTTCGGCCTTGCCAATCCGATGTACGGCGCGGCTGCGGACAAGGCCACCGAGGTGGCGTGGCCGCAACCGACCAAATATTCCACCGACATGGCCAAGGCCAAGGCGCTGCTCGCCGAAGCCGGCTACGCCAACGGTTTCGAGACCACGATTTCATTCGACTTGAATTTCGCGGGCGTCAACGAGCCGCTCTGCATCCTGGTGCAGGAGTCGCTCGCCCAGCTCGGCATCAAGACCACGATCAACAAGGTGCCCGGCGCCAACTGGCGCACCGAGCTGAACAAGAAGGAAATGCCGCTCTACACCAACGTGTTCTCGGGCTGGCTCGATTACCCCGAATACTTCTTCTACTGGTGCTATCACGGCAACAATTCCGTCTTCAACACCATGAGCTACAAGTCGCCCGAGATGGACAGACTGATCGACGGCGCGCGCACCGCCGCCTCGACCGGCGACACCGCGACCTACGACAAGGACGTCAAGGGCTTCGTCGATCTCGCCTTCACCGACATCCCGCGCATCCCGCTGTATCAGCCCTTCGTCAACGTCGCGATGCAGAAGAATATCTCGGGCTATCAGTACTGGTTCCACCGCCGGCTGGACTATCGCGCGCTGGTGAAGGCGTAATCCGCCATGCTGACCATGATCGGCAAGCGGCTGATGTTTGCGATCCCGTCGCTGATCGGGGTCGTGATCGTCACGTTCCTGCTGACGCGCGCGCTGCCGGGCGATCCGGCCGCGTATTTCGCAGGACCCGCCGCCACCAGGGAGGCGGTCGAGCAGATCCGCAAGAAGCTCGGCCTCGACAAGCCGCTGATCGAGCAGTTCATGCGCTACACCAGCGATCTCGCGCACGGCGATTTCGGCAATTCGCTCACGACAGGCCAGCCGGTCGCCACCGAGATCCGCAACCGCCTGCCGGCATCGGCCGAACTCACGCTGCTCGGTCTGTTCGTTTCGGTGATCATCGCCATTCCGCTTGGCGTGCTTGCCGCCACCCGGCCGGGCTCGTGGATCGATCATCTCTGCCGCGTCACGACGACCGCTGGCGTTTCGCTGCCGGTGTTCTTCACCGGCCTGGTGCTGGTGTACGTGTTCTATTTCAGGCTGGGCTGGTCGCCGGCGCCGCTCGGCCGGCTCGATGTATTCTACAGCGCGCCGCCGACGATTACGGGCTTCTATCTGATCGACACCTTGATCGCGCGCGATTTCGAGGCGTTTCGTTCCGCGCTGAGCCAACTCATCCTGCCGGCGACGACGCTTGCGATCTTCTCGCTGGCGCCGATCGCGCGCATGACGCGGGCGTCCATGCTGGCGGTGCTGGCGTCCGAATTCGTCCGCACCGCGCGCGCCTCAGGGCTGTCGCCGTCGACGGTGATCGTCACCTACGCGTTCCGCAACGCGATGCTGCCGGTCATCACCACGCTCAGCATGGTGTTCTCGTTCCTGCTTGGCGCCAACGTGCTGGTCGAAAAAGTGTTCGCCTGGCCCGGCATCGGCTCCTACGCGGTGGAAGCTTTGATCTCCTCGGATTTCGCGCCGGTGCAAGGTTTTGTGTTGACCATGGCCGTCATGTACGTGCTGCTGAATCTGATCGTCGACATTCTCTACGGCGTGATCGATCCACGAGTCCGGCTTGAAGGATGAGATTGGAAGATGAGTGCTGTTCTGCCTGCCGTTGAACCTGCCGGTCCCGCGCGTACATCGGGATTTGTAGCGATCCTCGAACACACCCGCTATGTGCTCGGCGAGAACCGCGTCACCGCCTTCGCCTTCGGTCTCCTGGTCGTCATTCTGTTCGCCGCGATCTTCGGCCCCTATATCGTTCCCTACGATCCGCTCGCCAGCGATACCGCCTCGGCGCTGAAGCCGCCGTCGGCCGCGCACTGGTTCGGCACCGATCAGTTGGGCCGCGATATCTTCAGCCGCGTCATCGTCGCCACCCGGCTCGATACGTTCATTGCGGTGGCTTCCGTGGCGCTGGTCTTCCTGATGGGAGGCCTCGCCGGCATCGCTGCCGGCTATTTCGGCGGCTGGACCGACCGCATCGTCGGGCGCATCGCCGACACCATCATGGCGTTTCCGCTGTTCGTGCTGGCGATGGGCATCGTCGCAGCGCTCGGCAACACCGTGCAGAACATCATCATCGCGACCGCGATCGTCAACTTCCCGCTTTATGCGCGCGTCGCCCGCGCAGAGGCCAATGTCCGCCGCAACGCGGGCTTCGTGCAGGCGGCGCGGCTGTCGGGCAATGGCGAGATGCGGATCCTGCTGGTGCACATCCTCCCCAACATCATGCCGATCATGATCGTGCAGATGTCGCTGACCATGGGCTACGCCATCCTCAACGCTGCCGGACTTTCCTTCATCGGGCTCGGCGTGCGGCCGCCGACGGCGGAGTGGGGCATCATGGTCGCGGAAGGCGCGGGCTTCATGGTGTCGGGCGAATGGTGGATCGCGCTGTTCCCGGGCCTGGCGCTGATGCTCGCGGTGTTCTGCTTCAACCTGCTCGGCGACGGCCTGCGCGACATCGTCGATCCGCAGCGGAGGACGTGATGGCTGATTCAGGTTTCGCTCGTCTCGGCCCTCGCATGGGTGGTGGAAATGCGAAAGGTGTGCTGACCGTTCTACTTTGCATGGGGTTGTTTTCGAGATTTCTGCGGAGGTCATCATGACGGCCCAGCCGCTGCTCGACGTCAATGACCTGACGGTCGAGTTCTCGACGCGGCGCGGCATCGTGAAGGCGGTGCAGCACAT
>DATCXE010000616.1:0-2228 GCA_036565985.1 Bradyrhizobium sp. | reverse complement strand
CATCCGCCAGCAGTGTCTCGGCCGATCCAACCTGGATCAGGATGGGCGGAAAACCCGCGAGATCGGCGAACAGCGGCGAAATCAGGGGATCCCGGCGATCGACGGGGGGCGGCGCATAGGCATCCGCGAGTTCGTCGAGATAGGCCGTGTGGATCAGCGGGTCGACCGAGTCCTTGGTCAGGAGCGTCGCGCCGGACATCGTGAGGTCGGTCCAGGGCGAGACCAGCCAGGCGCAGGCCGGCAAGCCCTCGCCGGCGGCGCGCAACCGGTTGATCAGCCCGAGCGTCAGGTTGCCGCCGGCGCTGTCGCCGCCGACGGCGATCGCTGTCGCCGGAATGCCCTGCCTGCGCAGGAAGCGCCATGCGGCGAGGGCGTCTTCATGGGCGGCGGGGTAGGGATGCTCCGGCGCGCGGCGGTAGTCGATGGCGAGCGTGCGCATCCGCGCTGCGCGTCCGGCCTCGGTCACCATGCGCCGATGGCTGACGATCGAGCCGGAGCAGTATCCGCCGCCGTGGAAATACAACAGCACGCGCGAGGCTTCGCTGCCGGGAACGAGGGACCATTCGCCGGAGACGCCGTCGCAATCGACCGCCTCGCATCTGACGTCGGATGCCGCCGGCCAGGTCGATCCGACTTCATCCAGGCGTTCCCGTCGCTCCGACCAGCCGACCGGCCGCGGCTTCGACCCCAGCAATGCGCGGATGGCGTCGATCTCGCTGTGAGCCAAGGTGCGTTCTCCCGGTGGGGTATCCATCATGATACATTGGGCGCGGCGAGAAATCAGCTGCGCCGAATTAATCGCAGCCTGTCGGTACTGATACCGCCAAGTGTCATACGAACGAGCGGGGCTCCCGATGCGCGTTTCTTCGGCGCCGACATGCGCAATCCGTCCGCGATAGACAGAATGATGGCAGACGTTGCCAACTGGGGCGGGCCGGACATCCTGGTAAACAATGCGGGCATCCAGCATACCGTCAGCCTGGCCGAAGCGACGCGGCAAGTCTGGGACGATATTATCGCGGTGAAATCTGTCCGGTGCGTTCGACACAATGCGACACGCTCTGCCGAAGATGGCCCAGCACCCGGCAGATTTATGGGTTCACGGCCTAGGTGTCTTTCCGGAAGAAACACGCCCACACGATCCGAATGACCGCGTAGACCGTGAACGCCACGACAACGACTTCAAGCGCGGTTTCCATCATGGCGTATCGGGCGGGAAAATGCGCCTGGCGACGATAAAGATCGCAGCCAGGACCGCTACAGCCGCGATCACTGCATAAAGCCAGTCCATCGCACCTCCCTGCCGTGCAAAATATTAGCACTGCTACCATGTCGGGAGTCAACTAAAGATCGAAATTTGGTACTGAAATATCTGTGGTTGAATCAGCTAACTCAAGGCTCTGCGCGTCTTGATATGCGTGCAGGTATCGACCGCCGAACTTGCCGTCCTTCTCGATCAGTTCGTAGCGAACAGGCGTGGAGCAGATCCCCGAGCATTCCCGCTCTCCCCGCGTCGTGTTTCCGAGCCGTTCCGTCTCGAAACGTCTCCAATTGCGGTTCCCGCCATGGCTAAATCCCCTTGATTATAAGGTCTTCAGCGGTTCACGTCTCGCAGAAAAAGTTGCGGCCAGGCTTTGGGGGAAGCCTGGCCGCGCGCGAACCGGTCTGGGACGGGGAGGGGTGGGGATGTGACCGGGTCGCGGGTTCGCAAATCCTTGTTTCGTTATCGATCTCTTGAAGACGCGGTGGCGACCGCGGGGCGGCCGTCACCGAGCGAGACCCACACATTGGGATCGCTCTGCGACTGACGCTTGACGAAGCGGTAGCCGGTATCGGTCCAGGCCAGGACGGTTTCGTTCTGGTTGTCGAGAACGAACTCGCCCTTGTCGGTCTTCACCGTCAGCACCGCGTGGCCTTCGCCCTTCTTGTCGCGCACCACCGTGATCAGCAGCGCCTCGCGCGGCCATCCGGCGTCGATCAGCATCTTGCGCTTCAGAAGCACATAGTCCTCGCAGTCGCCGTAGCCATCCGTCGGCAACGACCACTTCTCGACCACGCCCCAGTGATCCATGTCGGTGATCGGCTTGATGGTCTCGTTGACCCACTTGTTGACCCGCACCAGATCCCGCCACGCCGTCTGCGACATCACGATGTCGCGCGGCTGCGAGGTGCCACCGCGGCACTCGCCCGCGTTCTCGGCGCAGAATTCGACCCAGCCGATCGGCGAA
>DATCXE010000600.1:0-22329 GCA_036565985.1 Bradyrhizobium sp. | reverse complement strand
ACGTAACCGCCGGGAGCGACGACCTGTGCTTCCTGACATCGAGCACGCCCGACCAGGTCGTGGCGCATCTGAAGGCAAACAGCGTCGCGATCGAGGAAGGTCCGGTCGCCAAGCAGGGCGCCCGTGGCACGCTGCGTTCGGTCTATTGCCGGGATCCCGACGGCAGCCCGATCGAGATTTCGTCGTATGAGGATGGGGTGGGTTAAAGGCGCTTTCCGCTGTCTCCGTCATTCCGGGATGGTCCGAAGGACCAGACCCGGAATCTCGAGATTCCGGGTTCGATGCTGCGCATCGCCCCGGAATGACGAACTGAGAACTGCGCATTTGCTCATCGCGGCGTCAGATGGCAGAACTACTCCCAAGCAAAATCAAGGCAGCCGATAAAGCTGCACGGGAGGACCAATGACCAATTCACAGGCAGTGCCGGGTATCGTCGGACCATTCGCAGGCCTCGATGTGCCCTGGCTGCTGCGGATGCGCGCCGAGAGCCGCCGCAACCATCCGTTCCTGATCTGGGCGCCGTTCGAGGGGCCGGCGCGGAAATGGTCCTACGGCGAATTTCACGAGCGCGTCGGCGCGCTTTCCGCAGGCCTCGCCAGGCGCGGCGTCAAGCCCGGCGAGTATGTGCTGATCCATCTCGACAATTGCATCGAGGCCATGCTGGCGTGGTTTGCCTGCGTCGAACTCGGCGCGATCGCGGTTACCACCAACACCCGGTCGGCGGCAGCGGAGATGGAGTATTTCGCCGGCCACTGCGGCGCGGTTGCAGCCATCACCCAGCCGGCCTATGCCGAACTGGTCGCCGCCAATTGCCGCGACCTGCGCTGGATCGCCGTGATTTCGCACGATGCCGGCAATGCGCCAAAGCAGGCCGCGCCGCGCGGCGACAGTTTTGAGTCGTTATTCGCCGACAGCGCCGACCGGCCGCGCCGGGCCACCGATCCGTTTGCGCCATGCAGCGTTCAATATACCTCCGGTACCACGTCGCGCCCGAAGGCCGTGCTGTGGACCCATGCCAACGCGCTGTGGGGCGCCAAGATCAACGCCGCGCATGAGGACCTCCACGCCGGCGACGTGCACCAGACCTATCTGCCGCTGTTTCACACCAATGCGCTGGCCTATTCGATGCTGGCGACGCTGTGGGTCGGCGCGACATGCGTGATCCAGCCGCGGTTTTCCGCAAGCCGGTTCTGGAATGTGGCGCTGGAGCACAACTGCACCTGGACCTCGACCATCCCGTTCTGCATGAAGGCCCTGCTCGAGCACGAGATCCCCAGCGATCACAAGTTCCGGCTCTGGGGCACCGCGGTGTCCGAGCCGCCGCCGTTCGCCGCGTTCGGCATCAAGATGATCGGCTGGTGGGGAATGACCGAGACCATCACCCACGGCATCGTCGGCGAGGTCGACCAGCCCAACACGCCGATGTCGATCGGCCGCGCCGCGCCGGAATACCAGATCCGCATCGTCGAAGACGACGGCACGCCGACCGAGGTCGGGGGCACCGGCAATCTCCTGATCAAGGGCATCCCCGGCCTGTCGCTGTTTGCGGAGTATCTGCACAACGAAAAGGCCACGCGCGAGAGCTTTGACGAGCACGGCTATTTCATCACGGGCGACCGGGTCACGCTGCTGGAAAACGGTTTCGTCCGGTTCGGCGACCGCACCAAGGACATGCTGAAGGTCGGCGGCGAGAATGTCGCGGCCTCCGAGATCGAACAGGTGATCGCGGTGGTGCCCGGCGTGCGCGAGGCCGCGGTGGTGGCGAAGAAGCATCCGATGCTGGATGAAGTGCCCGTCGTGTTCATTATTCCGCAGGCCGGCGTCGCCGGCGCACCGGCCGACCTGCACGACACGGTGATGGCCGCCTGCCGCAATGGCCTCGCCGATTTCAAGGTGCCGCGCGAAATTCACTTCGTTGACGACATGCCGCGCTCGACGCTGGAGAAGGTGGCGAAGGCGGAGTTGCGGAAGCTGCTGGGGTAAGGGTGTCATTCCGGGATGGTCCGAAGGACCAGACCCGGAATCTCGAGATTCCGGGTTCGATGCTTCGCATCGCCCCGGAATGACGGCTGGAAACTAATCCACCTCGAACCGGATCGGCAGCTTCTTCGGTCCGTTCACAAAATAGGCCTGCGTCATCTTCACTTCGCCGTCGAGCGCGAGCGACTTCAGCCGCGGCAGCAGTTCCTCGAACAGGATCCGCATCTCGAGCTTGGCGAGATACTGGCCGAGGCACAGATGCGCGCCGTAGCCGAAGGCAACGTGGCGGTTCGGCTTGCGGCTGCTGCGGAACTGATACGGCTCTTCGAACACCTCCTCGTCGCGATTGCCGGACGCGTAGCACAGCATCAGCCAGTCGCCCTTCGCGATCTTGCGGCCGCCGAGTTCGGTGTCTGCGGTGGCCGAGCGCATGAAATGCTTGACCGGCGTCATCCAGCGGATCGCCTCGTCGACCAACCCCGGGATCAGTTCGGGATTGGCCTTGATCTCTGCGAATTGCGCCGGGTCCTGCGCCAGCGCCCAGATCGCGCCGGCGGTCGAGGATGACGTGGTGTCGTGGCCCGCTGTCGCCACGATCATGTAGTAGCTCGTCGCATCGTGATCCGGCATGTAGTCGCCGCCGATCCTGGCGTTGGCGATGACAGTGGCGAGATCCTCGCGCGGATTGCGGCGGCGATCCTCGGTGATGGCACGAAAATAAGCGCCGAAATCCGCCACCACCGCCTGCATCATCCCGGCAAACTGTTCCGCCGAGAGTTGCTCCCTGATCCGGGCCGTATCGGGATCCTGCGGGCCGAACAATTCCTGCGTCAGCTTGAGCATTCTCGGCTCGTCCCTTTCGGGCACGCCGAGTATCTCCATGATGACATGCAAGGGATAGCCGAGGGCGACGTCTTCGACGAAATCGCAAGCCCCGCCCTTGTCGAGCATGCGCTGCACGGTCGCGCGCGCGATCTCGCGCACGCGCGCCTCGAATTTCCCGAGATTGGCGGGCATGAACCAGCCCTGCGTCAGCGCCCGGTATTTTGGATGGTCGGGAGCATCCATCTGCACCAGCGAGCGCACCAGGTTCGGCCCGCCCGTGATCTTGCGAACGCGCGCTTCGACCGCCCGGTTCGTCAGCGTGGTTGGGCGGTCGGCATTGTGGAACAGCTCGTTCTGACGGCTGATGGCCTGGATATGGGCATGTTTCGTCACCACCCAGAACGGATCGAAATTCTCCGGGCGGGCGATGCCGAGCGGATTGTTGGCGCGGAGCCAGCGATAGCTGTCGTGGATGCGCTGGTCGGCATAGGCGGCCGGATTGACGAGCGTGGCGGCAATGTCGGCGGGAATGTCGAAATTCCCAGGCGGGGTCGTCGCCGTGTCCATGGATGTTTCCCGTCAGCAGTCGTTGGCAATGGCGTGCATCATACGCCAATGCGCCACGACAACTAGGCGGTTACAAGACCTGAAACTTGCGTTGAGCGGCTGCTCAGTATTGCCCGAACGCCACCGGGCGGAACGCCTGCAGCAGATGCTGGTCGAGCTTGTCGCCCATCTCTTCCATCATCGCGTAGGCGCGGGCGTGGGTGAACTGCAGGCGGTAGGCCCGCTTCTCGACGAGGGCGGCATAGATATCCACGATCGTCGTCAGGCGGACGATGTCGCTGATCTGCTTGCCGTTCAGGCCGTTGGGGTAACCGGTGCCGTCGAGATATTCATGGTGGTGCAGCACCACGTCCAGCATTTCGGGCGGGAAGCCGCCTTGCGCCGACAGCGCCTCATAGCCGCGGCGCGGATGCTGGCGCATCTCTTCCATTTCCTCCAGCGTCAGCGGTCCCGGCTTGTCGAGGATCGCGACCGGAACGAACGCCTTGCCGACGTCGTGGAGCAGGGCTGCGCGCGCCAGGCGCCGCTGGTCGTCCTCGCGCATGCCGAGATGCTGCGCGTAAGCCACGGCAAAGCCCGCGACGAAGAGACAATGGCGATAGCTGCCGGTGTGATGGCAGCCGACCGTCGTCAGCCATTCCCGCAGCGACGAATGCTTGATCGCCTTGAGAATCTTGCTCTCGGCCTCGACGATATCGCTGTACTTCAGGGGTTCGCCGGCCGGGAGCCGTTCGAAGATCTTGACCATGACGCCGTGCGCGGCCTCGACGCCCCTGTTCAGCGTCTTGCCGCGATCGGTCTCGTCGAATCCGTCGCTGTCCGGGAATGCGGCGCGAATCCGGTGCAGGATGCCCTTCGCGTCGAACGGCCGCGCAATCGTATCGGTCGCGCCGAGCGCCCAGGCCTGCATCGATCCATGATGCAGCGCATCGGCCAGTACGAACAGCCGCGGCATCTCGCGATAGGCTTCGGCCCGCAACTTGTTGCGCACGAGCTGCACGCTTTCGGCGGAGCGCAGATTGATGTCGACCACGATCCCGGAGAGATCGCGGGCAGGCTGGTCCGGAATATCCGAGGTCGCGATCGTATCGACCTGGCCTACGGTCTGCAGAATGTTGGCGAGCTCGGTGCTTTGATCGTTCCGATCCGAGGCCAGCAGCAGCCGGCGCTTGTTCGGAGTCTTGTTGGTTGCGGATGTCATGGAACCCCAGAGCCTTGCATGGACCACCTGTAGCCAAGCCTAGCGGATAAGGAGTTCGCTGCGACTTAAGAGGCATCGTGAACGGTGATCTAGCGGGATCGTTACAATTTTAGCTGTTATTCGCGCGCTCATCTCCGTCATTGCGAGCGAAGCGAAGCAATCCATAGCTCGGCATAACGGATGGCCGGATTGCTTCGTCGCTTACGCTCCTCGCAATGACGTTTGGGCAAAAAAATCCGCCGGAGGGGTGCTCCGGCGGATCACTGTCAATCGATGACGGTGCGCTACGCCTTCATGTTCGCCTTCACCGCTTCCGCCGTGATCGGCAACGAGCGGATCCGCGCGCCGCAGGCGTTGAAGATCGCGTTGCCGAGCGCAGGCGCGATCACCGTCACCGCCGGCTCGCCGACGCCGGTCGGCTTGTCGCCGTTGGCGATGACGTTGACGGCGACTTCCGGCGTCTGGCTCATCCGCAAGGGCGTGTAGGTATCGAAATTGGTCTGCTCGATACCGCCGTCCTTCAGCGTCGCCTTTTCATACATGGCAAGCGAAAGCCCCCACAACGCCGCGCCCTCGACCTGGGCACGGATGTTGTCGGGATGCACCTGCATGCCGACGTCGGTGGCCACGGTCAATTTCTTGACCTTGACCTCGCCCGAGGGTGAAACCGCGACATGGGCCACGCAAGCGGTCCAGCTTGCGGTTGCCCGCTCCTGCGACGAGACGCAGGCCACGCCCATGCCCTCGCCTTTCGGCAGTTTGCCGGTGCCGTAGCCGGCCATGCCCATCGCCGCCAGCAGCGTGTTGCGCAGGCGCTGCGCACCGCCGTCGTTCTTGCCTTTGCCGTCCAGCATCGCGATGCGATACTGGGCGGGATCCTGGCCGGCCGCATGGGCGAGTTCGTCGATCATGCTTTCGACGGCCCAGAAGGTCCAGCCCGGCGCTACCGACCGCAACTGTCCCGACGGCGTGGCGTTGTGCGCGAGCTCGTTCTTGATGGCGCGGACATTGTGATTGGGCACGGAATAGAAGAAGTCCGCCCCATTCACCGTGAACGCATCGAGCGGCCCCTTCTTGTCGACCGAAGGCGACAGGAAGTCGGGGATGCCCCAGCGCGCGGTCGGCCACGCGCTGACCACGTCGTGATTGAGCGCAATCAGCTTGCCATCGCCATCGAGACCCGCCTTCACCTTCTGAAAGGTCAGCGGACGCGAATAGTCCATGGTCATGTCGTTCTCGCGCGAGTAGATGACCTTGACCGGCTTGCCGACGGCTTTCGCCGCCTGCACCGCCGGCACCATCATGTCGGCGTCAAGCCTGCGGCCGAAGCCGCCGCCCAGCCACATCTGGTGCATTACGACGAACTTGGGATCGATCCCGGCCGCTCCCGCCGCAATCGCGCCGGAGCGGGTCGCGAACTGGTTGCCGGAATAGATATGCAGGATGTCGCCCTTGAACTCGGCAGTCGCGTTCATCGGCTCCAGCGGTGCATGGATGTTGATGCTGGTGGTGTATTCGGCCTCCAGCACCTTCGCCGCCGTCCCGAAGGCCGCCGCCGTATCGCCGTCCTTGACGAAGAACTGCCCGGAATCGTCGAGTGCCTGCAGCCGCTTCGCCTCGTCGATCAGCGACTGGCTCGACAGCCTGGCGTTCGGACCGTTGTCGTAGGCGATCTTCAGCGCATCGGCCGCCTTGCGGGCGTTGGCGTAGGTGTTGGCCACCGCCACCACCCAGCCGGTGGTGCTGCCGGTCTTGTCGTCGAGGGTGACGGCCTTGATGAAGCCCGGCACCTTCTTCGCCGCACTGTCGTCGACTGACTTCACCGTGGCGCCGTAGCGCACCGGTGGCGTGATCACCTTGCCGTACAGCATGCCCGGCAGCATGACATCGATGCCGTATTTGGCCGTACCGTTGGTCTTCGAGGGAATATCGAGCTGCGGAACCGAGACGCCGACCATCGTGTACTGGTCGGGCGTCTTCAGCTTGATCGCCTTGAGTTCGTCCGGCGTGAAGGTCTTGGTGATCTTGCCGCTCTTGACGATGTCGGCAAAGCTCATCGCCTTCTTCGACTTGGCATGCGAAACGACGGAGCCCCGCACCACCAGTTCGCCGGCCGGCACGCCCATCGATGCGGCGGCGGCCTCCGTCAACGCGATGCGGCCCGCGGCGCCCGCGCGGCTCATGGCGTCGAAGTTCATCATCGTGCTCCAGCTGCCGCCGGTGATCTGCGCGCCGAGTACGGGATCGTTGAACTTCGGATCGTTGGAGGCGAGCTGGACCCGCATGTCCTTCCAGGACGCGCCGAGTTCCTCGGCCACGATCTGCGCCATGGTCGATGCGATGTGCTGGCCCATATCGGCCTTGCCGCACGTCACCGTGACGAGGCCGTCGGGCGCAATCGAGAACCAGACGCTGGGCTCGAAAACAGACGGCGCGGCGAGCGCCTGGTCGATGCCGGGAACGGCGGCATAGCCGAGCACGAGGCCGGTGGCCGCGGATCCAACCAGGAACGAGCGGCGGCTGAGATCGGCAGGCGCGTTAGCTGTGATTTTCACGTGCGTATTCATGTTGCCCTCCGTTCGGTGCCGGCGTTGGAGGCGGTACGCATCTCGGACGCAGCGCGCATGATCGCCTTCTGGATCCGCGAATAGGTCATGCAGCGGCACAGATTGCCGTCCATGTGCGCAACCACTTCATCCCTGGTCGGATTGGGGTTCTTCGAAAGCAGCGATGCCGCCTGCATGATCTGGCCGGACTGGCAGTAACCGCATTGCGGCACCTGCTCGGCGATCCATGCCTTCTGCAGCGGATGATCGCCCTTGGCGGAAAGGCCTTCGATGGTGGTGATCTTCTTGCCGAGCGCGTCGCTGACCGACGTCTGGCAGGAGCGAACGGCTTCGCCGTTGACGTGAACCGTGCAGGCGCCGCACAGGCCCGCACCGCAACCGAACTTCGTACCGGTCATCTGCAATTGCTCGCGGATGACCCAGAGCAGCGGCGTATCGTTGGACGCCTCGACGGACATATTCCGCCCGTTGATATTCAGATTAGGCATTTGGCGTTTCCCCTTCCGGTGTATGAAGCCGCTTACGGCGGCAGCTCACTTTTGGGTATTGGCCGGCACCCACCGGGTCGATGCCGGTCGGCGCGCAGAATGATCCCGAACCGAATTGGAGGCAATGCAATTTGGAATTGCTCGAAGAGAATTCAGTTCTTGAATTGCGGTTGTGCGCTGCGGCAAGGCATTGTCGTCCGCGTATCAACGCGAGGACGCAAAACTGCAGGCGCATCCACCGTTTCCGCATTTCCCTATCGCGAACGGATCGCGCTAGGATGCCGGCTGGGCCGAGGTTACGCGCCATTCGTTTTGGAAAATCGCAATGCCGACAATCAATCGTGACGGGGTCAACATCTACTACGAAGTGCACGGTTCCGGCCCGCCGCTGCTGCTGACCCATGGCTATTCATCGACCAGCGGGATGTGGCAAGGCCAGATCGCCGCCCTGTCGAAGCATCACAAGCTCGTGTTGTGGGACATGCGCGGCCATGGCCAGTCCGATTACCCCGGTGATCCCGCAGCCTATAGCGAAGCGCTGACGGTCGGCGACATGGCGGCGCTGCTCGACACCGTCGGCGCCGACAAGGCGATCGTCGGCGGGCTTTCGCTTGGCGGCTACATGTCGCTGGCATTCTACCGCGCCCATCCGGATCGCGTGCGCGCGCTCCTCATCATCGACACCGGCCCCGGCTTCAAGAAGGACGATGCCCGCGAAGTCTGGAACAGGCGCGCGCACGACACCGGCGATCGCTTCGAGCGGGAAGGCCTGGAAGTATTGAAATCGGCTAGCCGGGAACGCTCCGGCGTGACCCATCGCGATGCGTCCGGACTGGCGCGTGCCGCGCGCGGCATGCTGACCCAGCGCGATGCGCGCGTGATCGAATCCCTGCCCGACATCAAGGTGCCGTCGCTGGTCGTGGTCGGCGCCGACGACACGCCGTTCCTGGCCGCTTCCGATTACATGGCGGCCAGGATTCCCGGCGCGCAGAAGGTGGTGATCCCGGCGGCCGGTCACGCTGTCAACATCGACCAGCCGCAGGCCTTCATCGGCGCGGTGCTGCCGTTCCTCGATGGTCTGGATGCAAAGCCGAACGCGAAGGCGGCGTCATGAGAGCATTGGCCGCCATGGCGCTGATGCTGATCGCATGCGGCGCCGCACCTGCCGTTGCGCAGCAACGGCCGCCAACCGGCGGCCCCCACCCGCTGCCGTTCACCGCGACGCTCTCGAACAATACGCCGCTGGCCTTCGGAATGGGTGCCGAGGATGCCGCCCGCGCTCTCGGCGCCCCGCTCAACTACGTCAGCGGCCGTCCGGGCGAAGAAATCTATCTCGCGTTCCGCAATGTCGGCGGCAGCGGATTGTTCATCAAGAAGGACCGGCTGTTTCTGCAGTTTCACAAGGGCAGGCTGGCGGGCTGGAAGGGCGACTGGGGCCACAACTGGATGTGGCAATAGCAACGCTTCGCGGAGTCTTCGCGCAACAAATCGTGCAACCCCTAGACAAGAATGGATGCCCCCGTGGGACAGGATATCAAGCTGACGGCTTCTGACGGTTTCAAACTCGGCAGCTATCGCGCCGATCCCACGGGCCGGCCCAAGGCGGCCATCGTGGTGATCCAGGAGATCTTTGGCGTCAATCACCACATCCGCTCGGTGTGCGACCGCCTGGCGGCCGAAGGCTACGTCGCGATCGCGCCATCGATCTTCGACCGGACACAGCCGAACTTCCAGTGTGGCTATTCGCCCGACGAGATCGCCAACGCGCGAAAATTCATCGCCAATCCCGATTGGGAGGCGATGCTGCGCGATACCCAGGCCGCCATCGACGCGGTGAAGGACGTCGGGCCGATCGGGATTATCGGATTTTGCCTCGGCGGCAGCATTGCCTACGCGGCCGCGACCAAATTGTCGGGCCTGTCAGCCGCCATCGGCTATTACGGCGGCGCCGTGGTCCGCTTTGCCGACGACAAGCCCAAGGTGCCGACGCAACTGCATTTCGGCGAAAAAGACGCGGGCATTCCGCTGACCGACGTCGAGACCATCAAGGCCAAGCGGCCCGAGGTCGAAATCTACGTCTATCCCGGCGCGCAGCACGGTTTTCACTGCGATGAGCGGGCGAGCTACGACAAGGCCAGTGCCGATATCGCCTGGCCGCGCAGCCTCGCGTTCTTTGCGAAGCATTTGAAGAAGTAGGCGCGCAGACTCTCCGGCCGTCATTCCGGGGCGTGCGCAGCACGAACCCGGAATCTCGAGGTTCCGGGTTCGCGTCTTCGACGCGCCCCGGAACGACGACGCTAGGACTTCTGACTCGGCTTACTCGCCCTTGACGCCGGTTTGCTTCACGACATCGGCCCATTTCTCGAGGTCGCGGCGCAAGGCCTTGTCGAAGTCTTCGGGCGATCCGCCCACCGGTACGAGGCTGAGCGTCTCGATACCCGCGATGCCTTCGGGCGAGGCAACGATGCGGGCGAGTTCGTCGGAAAGCTTCTTCACGATGTCCTTGGGCGTTGCAGCGGGTACGAACACACCGAGCCAGCCTTCGATTTCGAAACCGGGATAGCCGAGTTCAGCCATCGTCGGCACCTCGGGCATCGCCTTCCGGCGCTTCTCGCCACCCACCGCCAACGGCCTGAGCTTACCCGCCTTGATTTGAGCGTTCGCCGTGGTCAGGTCCTGGAACGCCGTGGTCACCGTGTTGTTGAGCAAATCATTCGTGAGCGGAGCCGAGCCGCGGTAGGGAACGTGGGTCATGTCGATGCCGGCGTTCTTCTTGAGCAGTTCGCCGTAGAGATGGGACGTCGTGGCATTGCCGAACGTGCCGTAGGGCTTGCCTGGGTTGGCTTTGGCGAGATCGATAAGTTCCTTGACCGACTTGATCGGCTGCTGCTCGGGGACCACCAGAACGATCGTCGACAGCGCCACCTGGGTGACCGGCGCGAGATCCTTGAAGACGTCGTAGGGCAGCTTCGCAACGAGGCTCGGCGCCTGAATGATCTGGGTAATGGCGAGCAGCACGGTGTAGCCGTCGGGCTGCGCCTTGGCCACGAAATCGTTGCCGACGACGCCGCCACCACCCGACTTGTTCTCCACGACGACGGTCGCCTTCCACGCCTCCGACAGTTTGTTGGCAAGCAAGCGGCCCAGCACATCGGTGGCGCCGCCCGCGGGATAAGGCACGACCAACGTAATGCGCCGGCTTGGATAGGAATCGGCCGATGCCTGCTGCGAGGAAGCGCACAAGGTCGTCGCGGCAATCGAAGCCATGACGGCTGCCGCGGTCGCCGCGCGCTTGATGTGGATCGGCAAACGATAATTCATGGTCCCACTCCGGATTGCAGGCGCCTGCCCTATGAACCGGCGCGCCAATTGAACGAGGGAGTGTCTACATTGCTGCAGCGCAGGATGGAATACGGTTTTGAACGTGAGCTGCAAATCGCGCTGATTCACCGCAACTAAAGCAGCGTAACGGTGATCGCGCGAGCGGCTGAAACATCCTGACGCGCGAAAATCGCCACGTTGCCAGCGCAGGTTAGACCGGCTCGCGACTAATACTTGTTCGCACTAGAACCATCGCTCGCCGACAAGCACGGTGTCGCCGGGAGCGACAGCACTTCCGGGCGGCACGACAAAGCGGGCCGTGCCGGACGCATCGGTATGCGTGAGTGTCACCTGATCGCGGCGCGCGCGTGGCGAAAAGCCGCCGGCAATGGCGACCGCGCTCTCCACCGTCATGTTCGGCACGTATGGATACTGCCCGGGCGCCGCGACCTCGCCGAGAATGAAGAACGGCCGATACGCTTCGATCTCCACGGCGACGGAGGGCTCCCGGATGAATCCCTTGCGCAGCTTTGCTGCGATCTCGGCCGCCAGTCCCGCTGTCGTGCGACCGCGTGCCGGCACAGCGCCGATCAGCGGCATCGTGATCGATCCGCCGGCGTCGATCGCGTAGGTGTTGGTGAGGCCTTCCTGCCCGTAGACCACGACGCGCAGCCGGTCGCCGGCATCGAGATGATAGGGCGCGTCGTAGCGCGGCGGCATCGGCTCAGCATAGGCCGCGGGGGCGGCCATCACGACAGGCGGCGGTGCGCTGCGCGGTGACGCGGCAAACGCCGATCGAAGCGCGCCGATAGCGCCGCCGGACGCCATGACGACGGATGGGGACGGCTGATCGGATGGCTGGCCATAGGCGACTGAATCGAGATCGCCTTGCGACGCGACCGGCCCTGTCGTGCGCATGCACCCGGACAGCGCGAGCGCCGTCAGGATCGCAGTGACCGGTAATCGTAACGCGCGCACAAGCCGCACCGAAGCCATCCCTGAAAGCGAGACAGTTCCAGTCTTGCACCGGTTATGGTTAACAAAGGGTTTGTTGGGCGCCGATGGGAGGTCCTCTCCCCGTTCTTCACGGAGAGAGGTTTGACAATCAGGCGCTCACGCCGACGCCGATCGGGCACGACACGCCGGTGCCGCCCAATCCGCAATAGCCCGCCGGATTCTTGGCGAGATATTGCTGATGGTAATCCTCGGCGAAATAGAATTCGGCCGAGGGTGCGATCTCGGTGGTGATGGCGCCAAGACCCTTGGCGGCAAGCGCCTTCTGGTACACAGCCTTCGACGCGTCGGCGGCTTTGCGCTGCGCATCGCCGAACGTGTAGATCGCCGAACGATATTGCGTCCCGACATCGTTGCCCTGGCGCATGCCCTGCGTCGGGTTGTGACTTTCCCAGAACGTCTTCAGCAGTTGCTCGTAGGAAATCTTCTTCGGGTCGAATACGACCAGCACCACTTCGGTGTGCCCGGTCCGGCCCGAGCAGACCTCTTCATAGGTCGGATTGGCGGTGTGCCCGCCGGCATAGCCGACGGCGGTCGCATGGATGCCGTCGCCGAGTTCCCAGAACTTGCGCTCGGCGCCCCAGAAACAGCCGAGCCCGAACACAGCCTGCTCGAGGCCGGCCGGATAAGGCGGCTGCAGCTTGCGGCCGTTGACGAAGTGGATGCTGGCGGTCGGGATCGGGGTGGCGCGGCCGGGCAGCGCTTCAGCAGCGCTCGGCAACGCGGTGGTCTTGCGCATGAACAACATGGAGTACCTCCAGGCGGGACATCGGCCGTCGCAGTTCGCGACGGGGGCGGTTGCACCTCTATATATGTCTTTACGCCTGCAGCGGCAGTCCCGTTACGGCGCGCCGGGCACGACTACGCCCGGTCAGTCGCGCGAATAGCCGATCAGCGGCTTGCGCGGTCGAAACAGGATCATCAGGAGAATGCCGGCCACGCCCAGCACGGCAAATACCGGCTGATCCAGCAGCACCTTGACGACGCTGCTCCACAGCCATGGCGATATCCCCTCCACCCAGGTGCGGAAAACCTGCTGGCTGGACTGATGAATGTCGTTCCAGAACTGGCCAAACCGGGTGAAACGCAGGGTTTGATCGGCCACGAAGCGCGCGCCGTCATAGACCATGAAGATGAATCCGCCGGCCAGGAGCAGCAGGCCAATCAGCCGAAAAAAACCGCGGATCATGCGTCACCTTATATATGTCAGCCCCGAAAGGCCGTCAGCCAGTACCGGGGGCATCCCGGAAATTCAACTTCTTCAGCAGCTTACGCGCCATCCCGACCCCATTTCCCGGCTTTCGGCCAGGCTGGAAAGCGTTGACGGTGCCGAACGCGCCCTCTATAAGACCCCCAATGGCGGCGGGCGCAATCCCGCCGCCGCTGTTCTTTGAGCAGCGCCGCTGCGGAAGCATTTTGGCTTCCAGCCATGGCATCTTCAAGAACGGCTTACGTCAGAACACCCTGGAAAACACAACCAGCGTCGATCACGCAATTGAACGGCCGGCGCGCTCAAGCCCGACCACCCGAGCGACGACAGCCGAAGGATAGTTGAGAACATGGCCAATACCACTTCTGCCAAGAAAGCGACCCGCAAGATTGCCCGCCGTACCCTCGTCAATAAGTCGCGCCGCACCCAGATGCGTGGCGCGGTTCGTACCGTCGAGGAAGCGATCAAGAGCGGCGACCGCGATGCAGCGTTGAAGGCGATGGCGCGCGCGGAACCCGAACTGATGCAGGCAGCGCAGCGCAACATCATTCACAAGAACAACGCGAGCCGGAAGGTGTCGCGCCTGACGCACCAGATCGCCAAGCTCGCCAAGTGACCTGACAAAGGGTTGACCTGACAAGAGGTCGAGCTCGCAAGAAGTGAGCTGACAAAAACAGACATTCGTCAAAGCCCGGCTTCGCCCGGGCTTTTTCTTTTTCAGAGATGCGTTGCACCATATTCATCATTCATCGCACGTCATACCTCCCAGTCCTGCGAGCTGCGATTTGTTGTTCAGACCGCGCTGCACGTCGGGCGCTGTGCGATTTTGCTTCTGGCTGACTAATCGAACGGCATCTCCCCTCATCTGCCTGCGAAAGCGCCGCCTGGGGAGTTACCCTGAAAAACAATCTCGAAAAACTTCGTCTCGCTAATCACTTATCCACATAGCAAGCACAAGCGTTTTGAAAAACGGTCCGGGTAACCATGATTGTAACGGATTCTTAAAAAATTTTGCGGGTGCGGCCAAAATTGTCACGAAGACTGACGATCCGCGATTCTGCACGCTGATTCAAAAACTTGGTGTGGAGTGTCGCGATTGCAGCATTGCAACACACACGAAGAGTCAGACCGCGATGTCGAATCACGGATTGTCAGAAATCACCTGTGGTGTATTCCTTACTCGTTCGCGACGCCCATGGCTCTCCTGACCAGCGCGGTTTGAGACCCAAGAGCGGACGTGCAAATCGGCGGCGGTGTGCGCGTTAGCGACGCTTTCCAAGCGAAGCTGAGTTGGCAACCCATAGCAATATGGGGAGGGATGTTCTGTGTCTAGATTTCTTGGCGTTGCGCCTGGCGCGCTTCGAACAAAGGGAATTCGGATGCTGACGACAACTGCAACTTGCTGGGAACGCGTAGCTTGTGAACGTGTTGAAGACGACAGACTGAGGTAGCGGCGGCGCAGCGGCCGGGCATGTTTTTGTTCGGTGGCGGCAGACTGACTTTGAAACACTTGCGATCTGATAACTCGCCGCGCGTTCTCGCGGTGAGGGGGGGAGGTAGTATGCTTTACGGAATCATCGCGACATCCGACACGCTCATTTCCATTTCGAACGAGACCGCAGCAGAAGCAGAAGTCTCCGACAGCTCTTTCGATCAGCCTCCAACGCGAGCTCCGGGTATACCGTCGAGTACGCGCTGACCTCGCGGAAGTCTTTCACGCCAGCCTTGACCTGACCAACGGCGAACTCGCCGAACGGCTGATCTTTGCCTGGCGTCGGAGAGTCCGGCTTTGAGGTCGCGTCTGGCAGGAACCCTGCAAGGCGATTTCGCATTAGCACCATTACTCTTTCAGAAAAGTTCTCAGCCAATGACAAATATGGAACAGGATCGCTGGTCGCGCGTGAAGGGACGCTTGCGGACGAGCGTGGGCGAAGACGTCTACACGAGCTGGTTTGCGCGCATGGACCTGGAAGGCGTGCAGGACGAAAGCGTGCATCTGTCGGTTCCGACCCGTTTCCTCAAGAGCTGGATCCAGGCGCACTACGCCGATCGTGTCCTCACCTGCTGGCAGGCCGAGATGCCGGAAGTGCACCGGATCGATCTCACGGTGCGCACGGCGATGCGATCCGCTTCGCCTGCCAAGGAAGCAGCCGCTCCGGCCGATCAGCGCCGCCTCGAGCAAACCAATGGCCGTCCCGCGCCTGAGTTGCGTGCGACCGCCACCGCGCCTGTATCGGCCAATCATGATGCGCTCGGCGGCTCGCCGCTCGATCCGCGCCTGACCTTTGCAAGTTTCGTGATCGGCCGCTCCAACACGCTGGCCCATGCGGCCGCGCGCCAGGTCGCCGAAGGACGCCGCGGCGATCCCGTGATGTTCAACCCGCTCTACATTCACGCCGGCGTCGGCCTCGGCAAGACCCATCTGCTGCAGGCCGTGACCTGGGCCGGCAATTCCGGCAGCGAGCGCAAGGTGCTCTATCTCACCGCCGAAAAGTTCATGTACGGCTTCGTCGCTGCGCTCAAGACGCAGACGGCGCTGGCGTTCAAGGAAGCGCTGCGCGGCATCGACGTGCTCGTGATCGACGACCTGCAATTCCTGCAGGGCAAATCGACGCAGGCCGAATTCTGCCACACGCTGAATGCGCTGATCGACGCAGGCCGCCAGGTGGTGATTGCCGCCGATCGTCCGCCGTCCGATCTCGAAAGCCTCGACGACCGGGTGCGCTCGCGGCTGGCCGGCGGCCTCGTCGTGGAGATGGGCTCGCTCGGCGAAGAATTGCGGCTCGGAATCCTGAAGTCGCGCGTGGCAGCCGCCCGCGCCCATCATGCGAGTTTCGACGTGCCGGAAGCGGTGCTGGATTATCTGGCGCGCACCATCACCCATAATGGCCGCGACCTCGAAGGCGCGATCAATCGCCTGCTCGCCCATTCCAAGCTCAACGCCCAGCCGGTGACGCTGGAAATGGCCGAGCGCGAGGTACGCGACCTGATCCGTCCGCAGGAACCGAAGCGGATCAAGATCGAGGACATCCAGCGTGTGGTGGCACGGCAATACAATGTGAGCCGCTCGGACCTGTTGTCCTCCCGGCGGACCGCCAATGTGGTTCGGCCGCGCCAGGTCGCGATGTATCTGGCAAAGACGCTGACGCTGCGTTCGCTGCCGGAAATCGGCCGCCGGTTCGGCGGACGCGACCACACCACGGTGCTGCATGCCGTGCGCAAGATAGAGGGACTGGTTGCCCGGGATACGGCGCTGTCCGAAGAGGTCGACTCGCTGAAGCGGCAACTGCAGGAATAGCGCGGCGGGAACAAACCTCCCGCCCTGTCTCCCTCCCCTCACCCGAGGGGAGGGAGAATATCTTTCTGCTCCCTCAATTTCTGCCCCAAATGTGGGGGAACGGCCCTCGCCTCCCTTGCACCGGCCGGCTATCCGCGCCACCTTGCGGTCCCCCCGGGGGTTTGATCAAATCCGGTCCTGATCCGGCTTTTCGGGTTTCCCATGCCGCGGCGCTGCCTCTGAGGGCCGCCCGGCTTTTCCATCTCTGGCGGGTATAGCAATGAAGGTCACCGTCGAACGCGCGCAACTGCTGAAGTCGCTGGGTCACGTCCATCGCGTGGTCGAACGGCGCAATACCATCCCGATCCTCGGCAACGTGCTCGTCCGCGCCGAAAATGCCAAGCTGTCGCTGAAGGCGACCGACCTCGATCTCGAGGTGACCGAGACGCTGGCGGCGGAAACCGCGACCGGCGGTTCGACCACGGTGCCGGCCCACATGTTCTATGACATCGTTCGCAAGCTGCCCGACGGCTCGCAGATCGTGCTGGAGGCCGATGGCGACCGCTCGGTGCTCGCAATCCGCGCCGGCCGCTCGCGCTTCACGCTGCAGACGCTGCCGGAGAGCGATTTTCCCGATCTTGCCGCCGGCGACATGACGCATTCGTTCTCGCTGGCCGCATCCGACGTCAAACGCCTGATCGACCGCACCCAGTTTGCGATCTCGACCGAGGAAACCCGCTACTACCTCAACGGCATTTACCTGCACACGGCCGGCAGCGCCAAGGCGGCGACGCTGCGCGGCGTTGCCACCGACGGACACCGGCTGGCGCAGATCGACCTGGCGCTGCCCTCAGGCGCGACCGGCATGCCCGGCGTGATCGTGCCGCGCAAGACCGTCGGCGAAGTGCAGCGCCTGATCGAGGACAATGAAGCCGAGATCAGAATCGAACTGTCGCAGGGCAAGATCCGCTTCACCCTCGGCAATGTGGTGCTGACCTCGAAGCTGATCGACGGCACCTTCCCGGACTACGGCCGCGTCATTCCGCAAAACAACGACAAGGAACTGATCGTCGACAAGAAGGATTTCGAGGCCGCGGTCGATCGTGTCTCGACCATTTCGAGCGAGCGCGGCCGCGCGGTGAAACTGGCCCTGGCCGCCGGCAAGCTGGTGCTGTCGGTGACCAATCCGGATTCCGGCAGCGCGACCGAAGAACTCGAAGTCGAATACGCCGCCGACGCCCTCGATATCGGCTTCAACTCGCGCTATCTGCTCGATATCGCCGCCCAGATCGAAGGCGAAGTCGCCGTACTCAAGCTGGCAGACCCCGGCTCGCCGACGCTGGTGCAGGACAAGGAAAACAAGGGCGCGCTCTACGTGCTGATGCCGATGCGGGTGTGACGGTTTCTGGCGACACCGAGGCTGGTTCTCCCGCTTCCCCTGTAGGAGAGGGTGGCGCTCGACAGGAATGCAACTGTCATACCCGCGGAGGCGGGTATCCAGTAATCGCCAACGCCAGTGAAAAAATCGAGCATCTCGGGGTACTGGATCATCCGCCTTCGCGGATGATGACGGCACAGGTTGCCGCCGCTTTTCCGACTCCCCGGCAATGACGGAACAGCATGACCCTTTCCCGCATCCACCGTCTCAGCCTGACGCACTTCCGCAATTATCGCGCGGCGAGCGTGCAGGCGCGGGGGGATATCGTGGTGCTGGTGGGACCGAACGGCGCCGGCAAGACCAATTGCCTGGAGGCGATCTCGTTTCTGTCGCCGGGACGCGGACTGCGGCGCGCGACGCTGGAGGATGTCGCCGACAACCAGGGCGACGGCTCCTGGGCGGTCTCCGCCGAGGTCGAGGGCGCGCTCGGGCTTGCCACGCTCGGCACCGGCATCGATGCGCCGGGCACTGAGGGGACATCCAGCCGGCGCTGCCGGATCGACCGCGAGCCGGTGGGCTCGGCTGCCGCGTTCGGCGATCACTTGCGCATGGTGTGGCTGACGCCCGCGATGGACGGGCTGTTCCTCGGCGCCGCCTCGGACCGCCGGCGCTTCTTCGACCGCCTGGTGCTGGCGATCGACAGCGAGCATTCCAGCCGCGTTTCGGCGCTGGAGCGATCGCTGCGCTCGCGCAACCGGCTGCTCGAGGTACGCAATTACGACGACCATTGGTGCGATGCGATCGAGCGCGAGACCGCCGAGCTTGCCGTTGCCGTCGCCGCCACCCGCGGCCAGACCGTGACGAAGCTTGCGGCGATGCTGCGCGAGCGCGGCGCGGATTCCGCTTTCCCGTCGGCAGAGATCATGCTCGACGGCTGGATGGAAAATGCGCTGGTGGGTGAACCGGCAACCGCGGTGGAGGATCGTTACCGCGAGATCCTGCGCGCCGGCCGTGCGCGCGACGCTGCGGCCGGTCGCACGCTGGACGGTCCGCACCTCACCGACCTCCAAGTCGTCTACGCGCCAAAAAACATGCCGGCCCGCGACGCCTCCACCGGCGAGCAGAAGGCGCTCCTGATCGGGCTGGTGCTGGCGCATGCGACGCTGGTGGCCGAGATGACCGGCATCGTGCCGCTGCTGTTGCTCGACGAGGTCGTGGCGCATCTCGATCCCGCGAGGCGCAAGGCGCTGTTCGAAGAACTCGCAAAACTCGGCGCGCAGGTCTGGATGACCGGCGCGGATCCTGCCGCATTCGTCGACATCGGCGCCGGCGGCGAGATTTTCAATGTGGAATCCGGCCAGGTCAGCCGACGCGGCTGAGTGCGCGCCTCATCCCGGCCTGCTCGCCGGCACCTGCCCGCCGAGCAATCGGTCGATGATGGATTCGATCAGGAAGACCGATCCTTTTTCGGTGATGTGCACCTGATCGCTGACAGTGATATCCGCCGACGTGTCTCCGATGCGCGTCAGGCAGCCCCGTGAATCGCAAAACGCATCCGACGCCGAGATGAATTCTGCGCCGAGCGGCTCGAGCCTGGCGCGCATGACGGCATCGTAGGCCGCGGATGTCGCTGCGCCAGACGAACGCTGCGGAATCAGCGTGCGATGGAGCATGAAATATCTGAGCACCTCGGACGGAAGTCCGCGCCGCCAGGCCGGCACGCCACCGAGAACAACGACGCGCGCCTGCGTCTGCTGCTTCAGCGCGGCTACGGTCTCGGCGACGTTGTCGAGATGTTCTTCCCAGGTTCCGTGCAGCAGCACGATATCGGGCTTGATCTGCCGGACGAGCGAGAAAACCTTGTCGTTAATCGCGCGGCAATTCGGCGTGGCCGCAATGTCGGCGTTCAAAGCCGGAATGCAGGAACTGGAGGTAAGCTGGGCAATGCCGAAGCGTCGCGTCTCCTGGGCCTTGCGCAGACCGGGCAACAGCGCTGCCGCTGTCGAGTCGCCCCAGATCAGAACGAGCGGATGCCGGTCGCGTTCGACGCATCCATCGGCGAACGACGTTTCGCGGCTGAGATCGAGCAGACACTCATGAAACCGCCATTTGAAGCTCTCCGTCGGCACGCTGGCCATGGCGCGGATTTCCGACGGCAGGCGGAAATCGAAGCCACGCCCCCAGACGACGACCAAGCCCGCGGCCGCGACAGCAGCCATACCGGCGCCGAGGCTGCGTATCTTGCGCCGGTCAGGGACGCCGAAGCGAAACGGTATCTCGACAAACCGGTAGGTCGCCCAGGCCAGCACGACGCTGGCAGCCAGGATCAGTTCGCGTTCGAGCAGCGTCAGGGGCGCGAATTTGATGATCCCGAAAAACACCAGCAGCGGCCAGTGCCAGAGATAGAGCGGGTAGCTGATCAAACCGACCCACACCACGGCCGGGCTCGCGAGCACGACACGGTTTATCCAGGCGCCGGGCGTCGACAGCAGCAGCGCGGTGCCGGCGACCGGCAGCAGCGCCCACCAGCCCGGAAACGCGCGATGACTGTCCAGAACGAAGGCCGCCAGCCCAATCAGCGCCACGCCGATCCAAGCCAGCCAGTTGTTCGCCGCACCGGCCTTGTCGATCCTGACCCAGCCGCAGGCCAGCACCGCGCCCGCAAGCAACTCGAACGCGCGCGTAAACGGCAGGTAGAAGGTGGCGACGGGGTTGGCCCCGATCAGCGCCACGTTGAGCAGAAATGACCCGATGCCGAGGATCGCAGCCATCGCAAGAATACGCATCCGCAAGCCAGCGGCGAGCATCAGCAGCAGCGGCCAGAACAGATAGAACTGCTCCTCGATACCCAGCGACCACAGATGCAGCAGCGGCTTCCTGGCGGATTCGACGTCGAAATAGCCGGACTGCAGCCAGAACGCGATATTGGCCACAAAGGCCGCGCTGGCGAGGGCATCGCTGCCGAGCTGGGCAAAGGCCTGCGGCAGCATCCAGAACCAGCCCACGATCAATGTCGCGCCGAGCACCACGATCAGGGCCGGGAAAATGCGCCGGATACGCCTGTTGTAGAAACCGATCAGGCTGAACCGGCCGAGTTCCAGTTCGCGCGCGATGATGCCCGTGATCAGGAAGCCCGATATGACGAAGAACACGTCGACGCCGATGAACCCGCCCGGCATGGCGTCCGGGAACGCATGAAAATTCAGGACCAGCACCACCGCGATGGCCCGCAGGCCGTCGACATCCGGCCGATATTTCAGTGAAGGCAGCGACAATAGAGGGCCAACCCGGGATCGCGACAGATGGTGGACGAAGATGAAATTGACCGCACTGATCTCTCTAGCAGGTTCACGGCGGACCGCCATTTCCTGCTGCAACCGCCTGCAAAAATTCGTCCCCGAGGGATCGGAATCGGCCCCCGAATCGCGCTTTTCAAAGCCGCCGAAATCGGCCTCCGGAGACCTTGAAAAAGAGTAAAAAACCACTATTTATTCAACAGCTTGCTGACGGAGAGATTGCGCTAGGCGCGATGCCTCTTTCGTGGCACAAATAGATCAATCAGCGCCTTATTTTGCGCGGCTGATTCGGGACACCCTCGAAGGCCTCACATGACAGAACCTGCCCGGCAGACACCTGCCGACACTGAGCATCCAATTCCTGTTGAATATGGTGCGGAATCGATCCGGGTGTTGAAGGGGCTCGACGCCGTGCGCAAGCGGCCGGGGATGTATATCGGCGACACCGATGACGGCTCCGGCCTGCATCACATGGTCTACGAAGTCGTCGACAACGCAATCGACGAAGCGCTTGCGGGTCATGCCACCGCCGTCGAGGTCATCCTCAATGCCGACAACTCGGTGACGGTACGCGACGACGGCCGCGGCATTCCGGTCGATATTCACAAGGGGGAAGGCATTTCCGCGGCCGAAGTCATCATGACCCAGCTGCACGCGGGCGGAAAGTTCGACCAGAACTCCTACAAGGTTTCCGGCGGTCTGCACGGCGTCGGCGTCTCGGTCGTCAACGCGCTGTCGAGCAGGCTGCAGCTTCGGGTCTGGCGCGACGGCAAGGAACATTACATCGAATTCGCCCATGGCGATGCGGTCGCTCCGCTCAAGGTCGTCGGCGATGCCAATGGCAAGCGCGGCACCGAAGTGACCTTCCTTGCCTCCACCGAGACTTTCACCAACGTCGAGTATGATTTCCCGACGCTGGAGCATCGCCTGCGCGAGCTCGCTTTCCTGAACTCCGGCGTCAATATCGTGCTGTCGGACATGCGCCACGCGGTCGAGAAGCGCGAGGCGATGCATTACGACGGCGGCGTCGAGGAATTCGTCAAATATCTCGATCGCAACAAGAAGGCGATGGTGCCCGCCCCGATCATGGTCCGGGCCGAGATGAACGACATCGGCGTCGAGGCCGCACTGTGGTGGAACGACAGCTACCATGAGAACGTGCTGTGCTTCACCAACAATATCCCGCAGCGTGACGGCGGCACCCA
>DATCXE010000589.1:0-4650 GCA_036565985.1 Bradyrhizobium sp. | reverse complement strand
TTATCTGCCGCAGGAAGCGTCGATCTTCCGCGGCCTCAATGTCGAGGAGAATATCCGCGCCGTCCTCGAGGTGGTGGAGCCCGACCGCCGCCGGCGCGACGCCGACGTCAATTCGCTGCTGGAAGAATTCAACATCGCGCACTTGCGCAAGACGCCGACCATCGCGCTGTCCGGCGGCGAGCGCCGCCGCGTCGAGATCGCGCGCGCGCTGGCGACGCGGCCGAGCTACATGCTGCTGGACGAGCCCTTTGCCGGCATCGACCCGATCGCGGTGGGCGATATCCAGGCGCTGGTGCGCCACCTCACCAACCGCGGCATCGGCGTCCTGATCACGGACCACAATGTGCGCGAGACGCTGGGGCTGACCGACCGCTCCTACATCATCTATTCCGGCGAAGTGCTGATGGAGGGCCGGGCCGACGACATCGTAAACAACCCCGACGTCCGCCGGCTCTACCTGGGCGAGGAGTTCCGCCTCTAATCCTGGGTCTGGCGACCCTCCCGGAATCTGGTATAAGACAAGCAAGAATCGGACCAGTTTCTGCCGGGAAACCTGATGGCGTTGTCGCAACGGCTCGAATTCCGCCAATCCCAGGCGCTGGTGATGACGCCGCAGTTGATGCAGGCGATCAAGCTGCTGCAGCTCTCCAGCCTGGATCTGGTCGCCTATGTCGAGGGCGAACTCGAGCGCAACCCGCTGCTCGAGCGCGACAGCGAGGAGGAGGCCGCGCCGCCGTCCGGGCCGGAAGCGGAGGCATCCGACGGCGGCGATGGCGATGACGGCGGCGGCGAGGGCGGCGCCGACGCGATCGAATGGACCGATGGAGAGCTGGCCGGTAGCCGGAGTGCCATGGAAGCGGCGATGGGCACCGAGCTCGAGAATGTCTTTCCTGACGACGGCGGCGAAAAGGCCGTGCCTGCGGAAACGCCACCGCCGGCCTATTCGGAATGGTCAGGCGCCGGCTCCGACGGCGGCGCGAGCGAGGGCTACGACCTGGAAGCCTTCGTCACCGCCGAGACCACGCTCGCCGATCATCTCGCCGCGCAAATGGCCCTGGCGATCACCGATCCCGCCCGCCGCATGATCGGCCAGTATCTGATCGATCTCGTTGACGAGGCTGGCTATCTCACCGGCGATCTTGCAACCGTCGCCGAAAAGCTCGGAGCGCCGGTGAGCGACATCGAAGCGGTGCTGGCGGTGTTGCAGACCTTCGATCCGACCGGCGTCTGCGCGCGCAATCTCACCGAATGCCTTGCCATCCAGCTCAGGGAGCGCGACCGCTTCGATCCTGCAATGGAAACGCTGGTCGCCCATCTCGATCTCTTGGCGAAGCGCGAACTCGCGAGCTTGCGCCGGCTGTGCGGCGTCAGCGACGAAGACCTTGCCGACATGATCGGCGAAATCCGCACGCTCAATCCCAAGCCCGGCCTCGCCTTCGGCTCCACGCTGGTGCAGCCCATCGTTCCGGATGTCTTCGTGCGCGCGGCGCCCGACGGCGCCTGGCAGGTGGAGCTTAATGGCGACACGCTGCCGAAAGTTCTCATCAACCAGCGCTATTACGCGCAGGTCTCTAAAGGCGCGCACAACGCCAAGGACAAAACCTACATCGCCGATTGTTTGCAGACCGCGACCTGGCTGATGCGCGCGCTCGATCAGCGCGCCAAGACCATCCTGAAAGTGTCGAGCGAAATCGTGCGCCAGCAAGATGCGTTCTTCGCGCGCGGCGTCCGCTATCTGCGCCCGCTGAATCTGAAGATTGTTGCCGACGCCATCGGCATGCATGAATCGACAGTGTCGCGCGTCACCGCCAACAAATACATGGCGACCAGCCGCGGCATATTCGAATTGAAATATTTCTTCACCTCCTCGATCGCTTCCGCCGACGGTGGTGAGGCGCATTCGGCCGAAGCGGTGCGCCACCGCATTCGGGCGCTCATCGACGGCGAGACCGCCGCCGATGTGCTCTCCGACGATACGATTGTGGAGAAGTTGCGCGCGGCCGGCATCGATATCGCGCGCCGCACGGTCGCAAAATACCGTGAAGGCATGCGGATTCCGTCCTCAGTGCAGCGCCGGCGCGACAAAAGGGCCGTGGCATCCTGAAGCGGTTTCCACCGCCTTGCATTGACCTTTATGGCAACATTTCTAAGCTGCCATTGTTAGCCGGGGGCGGAGAACGGCGCGGGAGACTTCGTTTGGTCTTGGCCCGTGCCTGACAGGAGGCAAAAAATGCCTTTGCGCGTTTCGGGCAAGAACCTCAGCGTCGGTGAGGCATTGCGAGAGCGGATCGCCGGACGGGTCGAAGAGGCGACGTCGAAATATTTCCGCGGCGGTTTCTCCGGCCATGCCATCGTCAATCGCGACGGCTTTGGGTTCCGCACCGAATGCGTACTGCACCTCGATTCGGGCGCTTCGCTTGAAGCCGAGGGAATGGCTGCGGACGCCTACGACAGTGCGGACCAGGCCGCGCTACGCATCGAGAAGCGGCTGCGCCGCTACAAACGGCGCCGCAAGGATCATCAGGCCGTACGAAGCGGGTAAAAACGCAAAAAAATGCAGGAAAAAACGGAAAAAAGCGCCGAGTCCCGGCCATTGACGGCATGGCGGACCGCACTTATGGTCCGCGGCCTTCAACCTCCCTTGCAATTCGACGCCCTTCATTACGATCATTGGACATGTCCATGACGCTCACCGATCTCGTTGCGTCGAACGCAATCATCCCTGCGCTCAAGGCGACCAGCAAGAAGCAGGCGATCCAGGAACTCGCCGCGCGCGCGGCCGAGCTCACGGGTCAGAACGAGGATGCGATTCTGGAAATCCTGCTTCAGCGCGAGAAGCTCGGTTCCACCGCCGTCGGCAAGGGCGTCGCCATTCCGCACGGCAAATTGCCGAAGCTCGGGCGGCTGTTCGGATTGTTCGCGCGGTTGGAGCGCGGCATCGATTTCGAAGCGCTCGACGGGCAGCCGGTCGATCTCATTTTCCTTCTGCTGGCGCCGGAAGCCGCCGGCGCCGACCACCTGAAGGCGTTGGCGCGCGTGGCGCGTTTGCTGCGCGATCCGGAAATCGCGCGCCGCTTGCGCGAATCCAGCGGCGCCGAGGCGATCAATTCCGTGCTGGCAATGCCGCCGACGAGCAGCGCGGCGTAACGCCGCGCTGTCATCGTCCGCGAAAGCGGATGACCCAGCAGTCTCTTAGCTTCGGATTGTCTTCAGCGCCGATGATTACTGGATGCCCCGCTTTCGCGGGGCATGACAGTTTTTGCTTAGTGCACGCTGACCGCCTCGAGCTCCTGGCTCCAAGCATTGGCGAGCGCGGCTTCGCGCGTATCGGTCAGCATGATCGGCGTACCGTCGGCGGCATGCAGCGCGAACAGCTTGATGCCGGGCGCGATTTTCGGCGCCTGCGGGAACAGTTCAGCGACATCCTCCGAGCGGATCGACTTCACATAAGCAAGCTGTCCGTCGCCAAGATGCGCCAGCGCATCCTGCGTGATCACCGGAGAGGATGTGTTCGGTTCAATCGTTTTGCTATTCATGGCCCTCGACTCCTTTCATATTGAACGCTTGACGCGGTCGAGTCCTTTTCTTCACAAGTCCGTCATTCTTCATCGTTGATGGCGATCGTCTTCACGATCCGTTCCGGCTGTGGCCGGATGAGGTCGATCGACAGCAACCCGTTGCGCAGGTCGGCCCCCAGCACCTCCATTCCATCCGCCAGCACGAACGCGCGCTGGAACTGGCGCGCGGCGATGCCGCGGTGGAGGTAATGGCGGCTTTTGTCGTCCTGCTGCCGCCCGCGGATCACCAACTGGCTTTCCTCGATGGTTACATCGAGTTGGTCGCGGGTGAAGCCGGCGACGGCCAGAGCGATACGCAGCCGTTCCGGGTTTTGCCCGTCACCGGCCAGCCGTTCGATGTTGTAGGGGGGATAGCCGTCGGCCCCCTTGGTGACGCGGTCGAGCACGCGCTCGATTTCGTCGAAGCCCAACAGAAACGGGCTGGAAAGGGACGGAACTCGTGACATCGGTCTCAAAGCCCTCGTTTGAAGCGACTTTGGTGAGGCCCGTTTTGGCGCCTCTCCGAACTCAGGTTCACCCGAGTTCGGCACTTTAGCGCGGGCGGCACCCGGCCGTCCGGCCTCTCCCAATATGGGCAGGGCGGGTTAAAGGTTCAAGAACAAGGGAAATCGGCTCGTTATGGCCGGTCGGGCTGGTATATTTGCCCCGAACTTAAGGGGGATCCATGTCCATCAAGCCGTCCGTTCCCGCCCTCACGGTGCGCGCCATAAAGGCCACCCCGGTCGAGGTTCCGCTCAATTTCGTCCTCGGCACCAGCCAGGCCGCCGTGCGCAAGGCGCCGCTGCTCCTGATCGACCTGGAGACCGAGGAAGGCATCACCGGCCGGACCTATTTGTTCTGCTACGTGGCGGCGGCCGCACCGGGCATCGTGAGCATCCTGGGCGAGGTCGAACGGCTGACCAGGGGCGAAAAGATCGATCCCGCAGCGCTCTGGGCAAAGCTGACGCCGCGTTTCACCCTCATCGGCGTGCAGGGCATCGTGCGCATGGCGCTCGCCGGCTTCGACACCGCCTGCTGGGACGCGCTCGCCATCGCCGCCGGGGTGCCGCTGGTGCGGCTTCTGGGCGGCGAG
>DATCXE010000587.1:0-2433 GCA_036565985.1 Bradyrhizobium sp. | reverse complement strand
CGTTCTTCAGGGCGACGAGATCGTTGGTCTGGGGCGCGGCGCTGCCGAATGCCGGCTGGCTCGCTTCGACACCGCTCTGCCCGATTCCGTTCACCGGCGATCGCATCGCATCGTTGAAGATCGTTCCGAGATCGAGAAGATTGGGGGCGGTCGAGGAACCGCGCGCATGATTGGTCGGCTGCGTTTCGTCGAATACCGTTATGGCGGGCGGAGATTCCGGAGCGACTGTCGTGCTCATGACCTCATCGGCCGGCGACTCGCGATTTATCTCTCGAACATATTCCCTGTCAGCGGAACCCGCCATCTTTCGTCCCCTGCAATTCACTCAAGTTCATGATGCATAGGCACAATCGTCCGCCAGGGGGCGGGTTTGCGCACGATGAAGGATCGTTTAGCTTCGTGGCGTCAATCGGCCCACACCGCGACCATTGCATGCGGAAGCAAGGTCTTAGACCGACGAATCCGTGACACCGGGTCTGATCAAAATCGAACGATGAGGCGTGCGCGTCGGGCAAATCCGGAAACGTTGTCGACGCTTGCTGGAAGGCATGGAACTGCAGGCATCGTGCACCAAAACGTCGTCTGGTGATGCGCCGCTCATGCTCGTCAAGAAAACGCTCGTCGAGAAGAACATTTGTGCCGCCTTTTTGTCGAAGCGGGAACTCGAACAATCCCATCATGTCGCAATGTCGCCGAAAAATGGACGGCATCGCTCGTCAAGGAGATTTGCAGGAACATTTGCAAGCACACTTGAGCGTCGAGCGATTGGAAAGGCTGTTCAATGAGTATCGCTCAGGGACGGGCAAAGGCTGCGCCTTCCCGCGCAATATCAGGATTGTTCGCGACGCTGGCCTCCGATGATGCCGTCACGATCGCGTTGCGCGACAGTGCGCGGCGCATGATCGGCGTTGCCGTATTCAGCGGTGTGATCAACATCCTGATGCTGTCCGGTTCGATCTATATGCTGCAGGTTTACGACCGCGTGATTCCGAGCCGTAACCTCGCGACCCTGCTCGGCCTGTCGCTGATGGTGCTGGTCGCCTATGTCGTGCAGGGATATTTCGATGCGATGCGCGCGCGGATGCTCTCTCGGATCGCCACGCTGTTCGACGGCGCGCTGCAGGGATCGATCCATTCGGCGCTCGCCTCGCTGCCGCTGCGCGGAGTGAAGGCGGTGCTGATGCAGCAGCCGCTGCGCGATCTCGATCAGGTGCGCACCTTCATGGCGGGCATGGGGCCGACGGCGTTCCTCGACATGCCCTGGATTCCTGTGTTCCTGATCGGGCTGTTTCTATTTCACCCCTTGATCGGCTTCGTGGCGCTGCTCGGCACCGCGGCGATCATTGCCATGACGATGCTGACCGAACGGATCTCGCGCGGCGCGGCCAAGTCGGCGATGGACATGAACGCGCAGCGGCAGGTGCTGGCGGACGCCACGCAGCGCAATGCGGAGATCGTTCGGGCGCTCGGCATGACCGATCGGCTGGCGGCCCGCTGGGCGCAGGCCAACGAGCGCTACCTCCAGGAAAATATCCGCGCGGCCGACGTATACGCCAACCTCGGCTCCAGCGCGAAGGTGCTGCGCTACATCCTGCAATCGGGAATGCTGGGTATCGGCGCCTATCTCGTCGTGGCCGACAAGGCGTCGGGCGGCATCATGATCGCGTCGTCGATTCTGATGGGGCGCGCCCTGGCGCCGGTCGAAATCGCGCTCGGCAGCTGGAAGCAGCTCGTCGCCGCACGACAGGGCCTCGCGCGCCTGCGCGACATCTGCAAGGCCACGGCGCCGCCGGCCGCGCCGCCGGTCATGCTGCCGCGTCCGTTCCGTGAACTGTCCGTGCAGAATCTTGCGGTGGCCGCGCCGGGCTTCGACATGCCGATCGTGTCCGGTGTCACGTTCTCGCTCAAGGCCGGCGCGGGACTGGCGCTGCTCGGCGCCAGCGCGTCCGGCAAGACCTCGCTCTCCAAGGCACTGGTCGGAATCTGGCCGGCGCATCGCGGTTCCGTGCGGCTTGACGGCGCCGCGCTCGATCAGTGGCGCAACGAGGATCTCGGCCGCCACATCGGTTATCTTCCGCAGGACGTCGGTCTGTTCGACGGCACCGTGGCCGAGAACATCTGCCGCTTCGACGAGAACGCGACCTCCGACGCCATCCTCAAGGCGGCGCAGATCGCCGGCGTCCACGACATCATCCTGCGCCTGCCGGAAGGCTACGCAACGCGCCTCGGGGCGGGCGGCATTTCGCTGTCGGCGGGTCAGAAGCAGCGGGTCGGGCTGGCGCGGGCGGTGTTCGGCGATCCGTTCCTGCTCGTGCTCGACGAGCCCAACGCCAATCTGGATGCGGACGGCGAGAACGCCCTGACCCGCGCGATCGGGATCATGCGCCAGAGCAAGTCCATCGTCATCGTCATCTCGCACCGTCCGAGCGCGCT
>DATCXE010000524.1:0-6647 GCA_036565985.1 Bradyrhizobium sp. | reverse complement strand
TTCTTCACCAGCGGACACCGCGAGACTTCCAGCGACTGGAACGCCTCGTTGCCGGGGATCGTCGCCAGCAGCTTGTAGATGTCCCAGCGCGACTTGGACTCGGACGGCTTCTTGACCTCGAACAGGTACATGTCATGCACCATGCGGCCGTCGTCGCGGATCTTGCCGTTCTTCGCGAACATGTCGTTGATCGGGGTTTCCTTCATGATCTTCATGACGGCGGCGGAGTCAGTCGTTCCCGCGGCTTTCACGGCTTTCAGGTAGTGCGTGACGGAAGAATAGACGCCGGCCTGCGCCGAAGTCGGCGCCCGCTTGATGCGCTCCATGAAACGTTTGGAAAACGCGCGGGTCTCGTCGTTGAGGTCCCAGTAGAAGGCTTCCGAAAGCAATAACCCCTGCGCCGTTTCCAGACCGATGCTGTCGATATCGGTGACAAAGACCAGCAGCGGCGCAACTTTCTGGCCGCCCTTCATCAGTCCGAACTCGGCCGCCTGCTTGATCCCGTTGACGGTGTCGCCGCCGGCATTGGCCAGCCCGATCACCTTGGCTTTCGAAGCCTGCGCCTGCAGAAGGAAGGAGGAAAAGTCCGACGTGTTGAGCGGATGCCGTACGCTGCCGAGCACCTTGCCACCGGACTTCACCACCACGTTGGTCGTGTCCTTTTCGAGATCCTGACCGAAGGCATAGTCGGCGGTCAGGAAGTACCAGCTATCAAGACCCTGCTTGACGGCGGCAAGACCCGTCACATTGGCCTGGCCGAAGGTGTCGAACACATAATGTACCGTATACGGGCCGCAGGCCTCGTTGGTGAGCCGGATCGAGCCGGGACCGTTGAAAATCACGATCTTGTTGCGCGCCTTCGCAATCTCGCCGGCCGCGAGTGCGGTGGCGGACGCCGCGACGTCGAACAGCATCTCGACGCCCTGATTGTCCAGCATGTCGCGGGCGATATTGGCGGAAAGGTCGGCCTTGTTCTGATGATCGGCCGCGACGATCTCGATCTTGCGGCCGAGAACTTCGCCGCCAAAATCCTCGACCGCCATCTTCGCGGCGGTCTCCGAGCCCGGCCCCGTGATATCGGCGTAAAGGCTCGACATGTCGAGAATGCCACCGAGCTTCAGCGGCGGCTTGCTCTGCGCCAGTGCCGCGGTCGCCGACATCGCCATCGCGGCGGCGAAAATGCCCGTCGCAATCTTCTTCATAAAAATCCTCCCGGAACTGCTGCCGCATTTTACGTGCAGCTTTGATGTTCGGCGCGATCATGCCGCATGGCATCATGAGCGGCAAGGCGCAGCGCGCGCAGATTTGCGCAAGGATTTCCGCTAAGCGGAATGATCCCTGTAGGATGGGTAGAGCGAAGCGAAACCCATCAGCCGCGTGTGAGTATCGATGGGTTTCGCTGCGCTCTACCCATCCTACACACTGCGCGAACTACGCCAGCAGCCCCTTCCCCGGCACGTGATTGAGCTCGAGCCGGATGCCATCGGGATCCTCGAACAGGATCGAATAGTATCCCGGCGCCCACTGATCCTCGCGCGGGACGCGGATGATCTTTGCGCCGAGCGTCTGGAGGAAGCCGTGCAGTTCGTCGATGTCGGCGCGTTCGCGCGCGCGGAAACACAGGTGATGCAGGCCGACGCGCTTCTGCTCGAACGCCGCGCCTTCGTGCTCGGCTGACGGCGCGCTGATGCCGACCGCCGTGCGGCCGCCGACACAATAATACGTCGTCTCGGTATCGATGACCGGCTGCAGCCCCAGGAAGGGCAGCAGCTTGCGATAGAAGTCGCGGGAACGCTCGAAGTTCGAGGCGGTGAGGAAAATATGTGCGATGCCGTTGATCTCCATGGTCTCTCCCTACTTGGCAATCTCTGGTAGTATTGTAATGTCGAGCCTACGGGAACGGACACGTGAACGGGCACGGGAACCGACTTGGAGCAAGCCGCGTAATGACCGATCCGGCATGGCGTCACCGGGCCATTGTTGCGGCATTTCTCGTGCTGTCCACCGGCGGCTGGGCGAACGCCGATTGCGCGTTCGAGCCGCAGGGCGAGGGCCGGGTCGCCGCCGTGATCGACGGGCGCAGCTTTCGCCTCGATGACGGCCGCGAGATCCGCCTTGCCGGGATCGAGCGAGCCGGAACCGATAGCGCTCGCGGCAGGATCGCGCTGGCGGCCCTCGTCAGCGGCCGCCATGTGACGCTGCATGGCGAAGACGACGCACCGGACCGTTACGGTCGCCAGGCCGCCTTTGTCTTCGCGGACGGCCTCGTCACATCCGTGCAGGGTGAAATGCTCCGCCGTGGTGACGCGCTGGCGTCCGCTGACGTGGCGGACAAGGATTGTTCTGCAGAACTGGCCGCCGCCGAGAAACTGGCGCGGCTGGGCAAATTGGGAATCTGGGCTCATCCCGCCGCCATAAAAAACGCGGAAAGTCCGGGCGATATTCTGGCCGGGATGGGGCAATATACGGTGGTCGAGGGCAGAGTACTGTCCGTTCGTCAAGCGGGGACTGTGACCTACCTGAATTTCGGTCGTAACTGGACACGGGACTTTGCTGCGACTATTTCAGGGCGCATCATGCCGGCATTCGAGACGGCCGGGCTTGCGCCTAAGTCACTCGAAAATCAACGGATTCGTGTCCGCGGCTTTGTCTGGTCGCGGGGAGGGCCACGAATTGATTTGCTCCGGGTGGGGCAAATCGAGGTGCTGGGCGGGAACTAGCGCATGATCCGAAAACTGGGCACCGGTTTTCGATTGGGCATGCGCAAACGAAGGGATGGGGGCATAATCCGCTCGAGACCGACCGGATCGTGATCCCAGTGGCTGATTTGACGCATCGTGCAACACGGCGCCAAAGAAAGACTGGATGCCGCCTGATGGCTGCGCCGGCGCTGCTGTGCGCCGGCCTCATGCTTGCGGCCTGCAGCAATTTCGGAAAGTTGGAGACCGCGGCGCCTGCCCCGGCGGCGCCGAAGCCAAACCGCACGGTCGTCCAGACGCCTGCGAGCGAACGTGAGCATGAACGCATCCTCTCCTCCTATGGCGGCGCCTATGAAGATCCGAAATTGGCGGCGCTGATCGGCAAGACGGTCGATCGGCTGGTCGCGGCGTCCGATCGTCCCGACCAGGCCTACCGGGTCACGATCCTCAATTCCGGCGCCGTGAACGCGTTCGCCCTGCCGACCGGGCAGCTTTATGTGACGCGGGGCCTGATCGCGCTCGCCAGCGACACCTCGGAATTGTCCTCGGTGCTGAGCCACGAGATGGCGCATGTGCTGGCAAAGCACGCCTCGATCCGGGAAGACCAGGCACGGCAGGCCGCGGTGGTAACCCGTGTCGTCACCGACATGGGCAACGATCCGGACCTCACAGCGCTGGCGCTGGCCAAGACCAAACTGACGATGGCGAACTTCTCGCGCGCGCAGGAATTCGAGGCGGACGGCATCGGCGTCGGAATCTCGGCACGCGCCCATTTCGATCCCTATGGCGCGTCGCGCTTCCTCGCGGCGATGGAGCGCAACGCGGCGCTGAAGGCCGGCAAGACCTCGCTCGATCCGCGCGCGCAGGACTTCTTGTCCTCGCACCCGGCGACGCCCGAGCGCGTGCAGAATGCGCAGGCCAGCGCCCGTCAATACACCTCGCCGCAAGGCGGCGAGCGCGACCGCGAGACCTACCTCGCCGCGATCGACAACATCGTCTATGGCGAGGACCCCAGCGAAGGATTCGTGCGCGGACGGCGCTTCCTGCATCCGAAGCTCGGCTTCACCTTTGCCGCGCCGGAGACGTTCACGCTCGACAACACCGCGCAGGCCGTGATCGGCGTGCGCGAGGGCGGCACCCAGGCGATGCGCTTCGACGTGGTGCGCGTGCCGGCCGAGCAGTCGCTCTCCGACTATCTCAACTCCGGCTGGATGGAAGGCGTCGACAAGGCTTCGACGGAAGACCTCACCATCAACGGTTTCCCGGTGGCGGCGGCGTCCGCGAACGGCGATCAGTGGCAGTTCAAGGTTTACGCGCTGCGCTTCGGCTCCGACGTCTACCGCTTCATCTTCGCCGCCAAGCAGCGCACCACCGAAAGCGAGCGCAACGCGCGCGAGACCGTCAACTCGTTCCGCCGCCTGACGCTCGAAGAAATCCAGGCCGCGCGTCCCTTGCGCATCAAGGTCATCACCGTGCAGCCCGGCGACACCGTGGAGTCCCTCTCCCACCGCATGGCCGGCATCGATCGTCCCGCCGAGCGCTTTCGCATCCTCAACGGCCTCGACCAGCACGCCCAGGTCAAGCCGAGGGATCGCGTGAAGATCGTGGTGGATTGATCTCGCCGTCGCCCGGCACGAGCCACGTGTCCGCCATCGCTCGCAGAGCGGACATTTGAAAAGCCAAGAGTTCCTATTGAACCTGCCTTCGCCTGTGGCGTTGGCTCCCGACACAACAGCAAGGCGTCGACAAAAATCTGCCGATGACGCGTAAGCCCTGCGAAAGGACCAGCAATGGCCAAGAACACGATCTGCCTGTGGTACGACAAGGACGCAGAGGCTGCTGCCCGCTTCTACGCCGAGACCTTTCCAGACAGCGCAGTCGGCGCCGTTTTCCGCGCGCCCGGCGACTTCCCCTCCGGCAAGAAGGGCGACGTATTGACGGTAGAATTCACGGTCGCCGGCGTTCCATGCCTTGGCCTCAACGGCGGTCCCGCGTTCAAGCACAACGAAGCCTTCTCGTTTCAGATCGCCACCGACGATCAGGAAGAGACCGACCGTTACTGGAACGCCATAGTGGGCAATGGCGGCCAGGAGAGTGCGTGCGGCTGGTGCAAGGACAGATGGGGCATCTCCTGGCAGATCACGCCGCGCGTGCTGACAGAGGCGCTGGCGGCCGGCGGCGATGAAGCAAGGCGCGCGTTCGAGGCCATGATGGGCATGAAGAAGATCGACGTCGCCGCGATCAAGGCAGCGCGCCGCGGCTAGAGCGAAGAGGAGCGTGGATAAGCTAAGGGCCGTGGTCCGCCTTCCCAGCCGCGCTTGCTAAGGCGCTGTCATTCCGGGATGGTCCGAAGGACCAGACCTCAGATGTGCAATTGCACATCGGGGAATCTCGAGATTCTCCGGTGCGCAGTTGCGCACCGTAGTTCGATGCTGCGCATCGCCCCGGAATGACGGCGCCGAAGTCGAACCGGACTGCATCAACACACCCCAAAACAAAAAGCCCGGTCTTGCGACCGGGCTTTCGTTTTTCAATCCGTCGAACCCTTTCAGGCGGCTTCGTCCGCCACGGTGGATTCGTCGCCATCGGCCTCGACATCGGCCTCGTCGGCTTCGCCGTCGGCCTCGGCGGTTTCCGCCTTGGCGCCGCGGCGCGGGCTCTTGGCGAGTTGGCTCTCGATTTCCTTCACCGCTTCGGTCTCCGTCGAATGCTGGACGACGGCGATTTCGCGCGACAGGCGATCGAGCGCGGCTTCATAGAGCTGGCGTTCAGAGTAGGACTGCTCGGGCTGCGATTCCGAACGATAGAGATCGCGGACCACTTCGGCGATCGCGACGATGTCGCCCGAATTGATCTTGGCTTCGTATTCCTGCGCCCGGCGCGACCACATCGTGCGTTTGACGCGTGCGCGGCCCTTGAGAGTCTCGAGAGCGCGCTTAACTAGCGGCCCTTCGGCCAGCTTACGCATGCCCACCGAAACGATCTTGGCGGTCGGAACCCGCAGCGTCATCTTGTCCTTGATGAAATTGATGACGAAGAGCTCGAGCTTCGCGCCCGCGACCTCCTGTTCCTCGATCGCCACGATCTGACCCACACCGTGGGCCGGGTAAACGATGAACTCGTTGGTCTTGAAACCTTGTCGTTGGGTAGTCTTCTTATTGCTGGGCATTCCGGGCATGACTCCTTCACCGGCCCCTTTGCGGGCACCGGCCATCTTGGCTGTGGGAGCCCCGGCACGGGCGGGGCCGCGCGAGGCATGCGGGGTCCGCCGCGTGACGGCAGACTTTTTCGGCCCCCGGCTCATGCCGGCGGACCCTTTTTTCGATTTATGACGCGATTTTCCTGCCACTGCTCACGCGTGGATTGCACGCCCTCTGATCTGGGAACCGGGGAACCCAGCCACCGAAAAATAAGGCTCCCGAATGGGGAGCGTACCGGTGGCAACGTCGTTCCTGTCCATTTTTTACATATATAGCACATTTTTCGGCAGAATCAAAGCCTTATGGGGCGCAAACCCGCCATTCCGAGGACACAATGCAGCGATTTTCGCGAATCGGTTAACGCTCTTCGACAGACTCGTCCTGAAATCGCAACCAGATACCGGACGAGAGGGCCTCAGTCGCCAGTTCCCGAGTTCGGCGAGAAGAACTTCTTGAATTTGTCCGGAACGCCCTCCCAATCCTTGGCATCGGCAGGGGGCTCTTTTTTGACCGTGATATTGGCCCAGGTTTTTGAGTATTCGGCGTTGAGTTCCAGCCACTTTTCGAGGCCTGGCTCGGTATCCGGCTTGATCGCATCGGCCGGGCATTCCGGCTCGCAGACACCGCAGTCGATACACTCGTCAGGGTGGATGACGAGCATATTCTCCCCCTCGTAGAAGCAGTCCACTGGACACACCTCCACACAGTCCATGTATTTGCACTTAATGCAGCTTTCGACGACGACGTA